>JAVBXV010000134.1 GCA_030824405.1 Anaerolineales bacterium
TGCGACTGAAGCGCCTGCCGCTGAAATTTCCGCGGTGGATAGTCTTGGCCGCACGGTCACTCTTTCTGCGCCTGCTGCGAAAGTCGTTTCCATTTCCCCATCCAATACTGAAATATTATTTGCCGTTGGCGCAGGCAGCCAGGTGGTTGGCCGCGATGAGTTTTCTGATTTTCCTGAAGAAGCCAAAGCCGTTGAGAGTGTTGGCGGCTCGATGGGTGATTTCAGCACCGAGGCCATTCTTGCGCTCGAGCCCGATCTTGTGTTGTCTTCTGAGTTGAACGACCCCGAATTGGTGAAGGCGCTTGATGATTTGGGCGTGGTTGTGTATTCACTGCCGAACCCGAAATCTTTTGAAGACTTGTATAAAAATCTTGAAGTGGTTGCCATGTTGACCGGGCACGATGCAACAGAGTTGGTGGATTCACTCAAGTCGCGTGTTGCGGCTGTGGATGAAAAGATCATGCCTCTTTCTTCGCGGATACCTGTTTTCTACGAATTGGACGGTACCGACCCGCTCAAGCCGTGGACGACCGGCCCCGGCACATTTGTGGATCTGTTGATCACGCGTGCTGGCGGTTTCAATGTGGGCTCATCTCTGCAGGGAGAATGGGTGCAGATCAGTTCTGAAGAATTGATTATCGCCGACCCTCAGGTGATCTTGCTTGGCGATGCCTTGTATGGCGTTACTGTTGAATCTGTTGCCGCACGCACAGGCTGGGATTCGATCACGGCTGTGAAGAACAACGCTATCTATCCGTTCAACCCCGATACTGCCACCCGCCCCGGTCCGCGCCTTGTGGATGCGCTCGAGGAAATGGCAAAACTGCTTCGCCCTGATCTATTTCAATAATTAAATTTTGCAGGGGCGGGGTTTCCCGTCCCTGCATTAAAAAATATGCGCCGCTCCCCTTATCTTTTTTCCTTCCTTGTTCTTGCCCTCGCTGTGCTGCTTAGTATTGCGATCGGTTCTGTTTTTGTTTCACCAGCAGAAATTTGGAAGACACTGACAGGGCAGGGCACGGAAACGGCTTTTGCAATTTTGTGGAAGATCCGTTTGCCGCGCACGGTGCTGGTACTACTGACAGGTGCGGGGCTTGGTATTAGCGGCGCATCGTATCAAGGACTCTTCCGCAATCCGCTGGCAGACCCGTATTTGATCGGCGTTGCATCTGGCGCGGGGTTGGGCGCAGTGATCGCCATGTCTGTTGAGTGGCCGTATTCATTTTGGGGAATGTTCATTGTGCCGTTGGCGGCGTTCGTCATGGCGTTGCTTACGGTTGCGGTTGTGTACATGATGGCCCGCATTGGGCACACAGTGCCCACCACTAATTTAATTCTTGCGGGTGTGGCGGTTTCATCTTTCGCAACTTCGCTCACATCTTTTCTCATGCTCCGTTCTACAGATGAAATGCGCCGCGCGTTGGGTTGGCTTTTGGGCGGTTCTATCCAAAATGGATGGACTTCGATCCTTGCGGTTCTTCCATTCATCATGCTGGGTGTGACATTTTTGCTCGCAAGCGGACACGCTCTCAACCTGCTGCAGTTTGGCGATGACCAGGCTCAGCAGTTGGGACTCAACGTCACGCGCACGCGTACGGTCATTCTGGTTGCCGCTTCACTCGTGACCGCAGCGGCTGTCTCTTTCTCGGGCATTATCGGTTTCGTGGGGCTGGTCGTTCCGCACTTGATGCGCATGTGGGTTGGCGGGGACTATCGCCGTTTGCTGCCATTAAGTTTGATCGGCGGCGCGTCCATTCTTTTAGTTGCTGATATTGTTTCACGTGTAGTGCTTGCCCCGCAGGAAATCCCCGTGGGCATTGTCACCGCGTTGGCGGGAGCGCCGTTCTTTCTGTGGGTGCTGCGCCGTTCAAAGAATCAGGGATATTGGTAATGCAATGCTAAAGATCGATAACCTCTCTGTCTATTATGGCGAACGTCAAATATTGCGTGATATTCAACTTGAAATTCGTTCGGGTGAGATCGTTGCGTTGATCGGGCCCAATGGCGCGGGAAAATCCACGTTGATCCGTGCGATCAGCGGCGTGATCCCGATTCGTGCAGGGAATATTCTTGTGGACCAGAAGAACGTTACAACCCTGTCCACGATGCAGCGGGCACGGCATATTTCGGTGGTGCCGCAGGCTGTGTCTCTGCCGCCTGCGTTCACGGTCTGGGAAACCGTCCTGCTTGGGCGTACACCCTATTTGAATTTTTTGGGCCAGACGTCGGCGAAGGATGAAGCGTTTGCGCGTCAGGCGTTGGAGCAGGCAGATGTCCTTCATCTCATCGAAAAACGCATGGACGAAATTTCAGGCGGCGAGCAGCAACGCGTCTTGCTGGCGCGCACACTCGCGCAGGACACGCCCATTTTGCTGATGGATGAGCCGACCACGCATCTGGATCTCAGCCATCAAATTGACCTGTTAAAGCTGATCACAAAACAGGCGCGCGAAAAAGAACTGACCGTGTTGATCGCGCTGCACGATCTTAATCTGGCTTCAATGTTCGCAGACCGCATTGCCATTGTTCAAAATGGACAGTTGTGTGTGGCAGGCACGCCGCAGGAAACGTTGACTTCAGAAATTATCAACTCGGTTTATCAAGTGCCTGTGCATATTGTTTCGCATCCTGAAACGGGTGCTCCGTTAATCATTCCGGGAATTGGAGAATAAAATGAAAAAAGGGCTGTTGATCGTTAACACTGGCGATGGCAAGGGAAAAAGTACTGCCGCATTCGGCATGGTGCTGCGCGCGTGGGGCCGCGGATTTCGGATCTGTGTAATTCAATTCATCAAAGCCGAGACGGGTAATTGGGGTGAGATCAAAGCCGCGAAGAAACTTGGCATCGAGTGGCACACCACGGGTGACGGCTTCACCTGGACATCCAAAGATATGGATGAAACCATTGCGCGCGCCCGTCATGGCTGGGAACTTGCAAAAGAAAAAATTGCCAGCAGAAATTACGACCTGATCGTGCTGGATGAATTCACCTACACCATGCTCTACAAATGGCTCGATACCCATGAAGTGATGGAATGGCTGCGCCTCAACCGCCCTGCGGAGCTGCATCTCGTTATCACCGGCAGATCTGCCGCTGACGAATTGATCGAAGCAGCCGACCTGGTTACAGAAATGAAGCCGATCAAACATCCGTTTGATAAAGGA
>JAVBXV010000251.1 GCA_030824405.1 Anaerolineales bacterium
TCGTGGGTGGATTCGTTCCACAACAATACGGGCATCATGTTTTGTGTGGGCACTGAAAGAGAAAATGGATTCGCCGTCACAGGCAGTTACCCCGACCCCGCCGAAGGCCCCGATTGGGGCTGGCGCACAGAAGTGGAATTGGTCGATGACCAGCTCACCATCACTGGCTATAACATCACCCCCGAAGGCGAAGAAGCCAAAGCCACGGAAATGGCACTGACGAGATTGAAGAAATAAATAGAGTATGTCATTGCGAGGGCGTGATCTTCGCCCGAAGCAATCTCAATGAACGAGGAGATTGCTTCGTCGCAAAGAACAAGTGCGCTTCTCGCAACGACATATCAAACGGAGACAAAATGAAAATCCTCATCATCGGCGGCACGCGTTTTCTGGGGCGTCACCTCGTCAACTCCGCCCGCACCCGTGGACATAAAGTCACGCTCTTCAATCGCGGAAAATCCAATCCCAATTTGTTCGGTCAGGTGGAAAAGATTCAGGGGGACCGTGAAAAAGATCTGGATCAATTGTCGAAGGGACAGTGGGATGCGGTCATTGATACCTGCGGATATTTTCCGTGCATCGTCCGCAGGTCTGCCGAAGCGTTGAAGGATAACGTCGGACAGTATGTTTTCATCTCCAGCATTTCAGTGTATTCCGATTTTGCAAAGATCGGCATCAACGAAAGTGACCCCGTTGGCAAGATCGAAGATGAAACGCTGGAAGAGGTCACGAGCGAATCATACGGCCCGCTGAAAGCCTTGTGCGAAAAAAACGTGCAGGATGTTTTTGGCGTCCGCTCGCTCATCATTCGCCCAGGTCTCATCGTTGGCCCGCACGACCCAACAGACCGCTTCACTTATTGGCCTGCGCGTATCGCACGCGGCGGCGATGTGCTTGTGCCAGATCGTCCCGAAGCGCTCACGCAAATTATCGATGTGCGCGATCTTTCCAATTTCATCATTCATCTGATCGAACAAAATGTATCGGGCGTTTTCAATGCCACAGGCGAACCCCTGCTGCTTGGAGATCTATTTGAAACCTGCAAACAGGTCAGCGGCAGTGACGCGAATTTCAAATGGGCGTCACCTGAATTTCTCGCTGAAAATAAAGTTGCACCCTGGAGTGACATGCCCGCCTGGCTTCCCGATACTGGCGAAGATGCAGGCTTCGCGCGCGTGAATGTTTCCAAAGCCATCAACGCTGGTCTGGTCCTCTCTCCCATTGCTGAAACTGTCAAAGCCACCCTCGCATGGGCATCCGAACGCCCCGCAAATTATGAATGGAAAGCGGGGCTGGTTGAGGCGCGTGAATTGGAATTATTGAAACATGTTCAATAAAATATTAATCGCCAATCGCGGCGAGATCGCCATTCGCATCATTCGAGCCTGCAAGGAACTCGGCATCAAAACAGTTGCCATATATTCCTCCGCCGATGAACACGCGCAACACGTTCAACTTGCAGATGAATCCATTTTGCTGGGTGATGCTGCGCCAAAAGAATCTTATTTGAATGTCGATAAACTCATCCGTGCCGCTCTCGACTCAAAAGCAGATGCCATTCACCCTGGCTATGGATTCCTCTCCGAGAACGCCTCCTTCGCCGCCACAGTTGCTTCTGCTGGCCTGACATTTATCGGCCCCTCAGCAGACTCCATCCGCGCAATGGGCGATAAAGCCGAATCGAAGATCGCCATGAAAAAAGCGGGTGTGCCCACTGTCCCAGGTTTTGAAGGCTTGGAATCAGATGTTGATTTCAAAAAAGCCGCAAAAGAAATTGGCTACCCTGTACTCATCAAAGCATCAGCGGGCGGCGGCGGCAAGGGTATGCGTGTGGTCAATGAAGAAAGCGAATTGAGCGAAGCCGTCGAGTCCGCGCGGCGCGAAGCTTTGAATTCCTTCGGCGACGAAAGATTATTGATGGAAAAATATCTCGCAGACGCGCATCACATTGAGTTTCAAGTCTTTGGCGATAAACACGGAAACCTCGTTCATCTTTTCGAGCGTGAGTGTTCCGTTCAACGCAGACATCAAAAGATCATCGAAGAAACTCCTTCGCCATTGCTCACGCCAAAATTGAGAGAACAAATGGGGCAGGCCGCAGTGGCCGCCGCAAAAGCCGTCAATTATTACAACGCAGGCACCATCGAATTTATCTTTGACCCCATTCTTTCTTCCTTCTACTTTTTAGAAATGAATACCCGCCTGCAAGTGGAACATCCCATCACCGAACTCGTCGCAGGCATTGACCTCGTTCAGTGGCAGATTCGAATTGCCGCAGGCGAGAAATTTCCGTTCACACAAAATGATTTCCACCAGCACGGGCACGCCATCGAGTGCCGCGTCTACGCCGAAGACCCCGCCAATGGGTTTTTGCCCAGCACAGGCAGACTGTTGCAATTCATTGAACCGCGCGGCCCCGGCATTCGCGTGGATTCAGGTTTCACGATCGGCAGTGAGGTGACGCATTACTACGACCCTCTGCTGGCGAAGTTAATTGTCCATGCAGAGAATCGCGATGCGGCCATTCAGCGGATGCAAACTGCCTTAAGCGAATTCATTGTCCACGGTGTGGTGACGAATATTGATTTCATGCAAACTGTTTTGAAGCACGCAGATTTTGCGCAGGGGAAAGTGTCTACAAGGTGGGTGGAAAAAAATCTGGAGTCAAATAGCTTGCTGAGTGATGCGCAGGCTCCCGAACTCCAGAGTTTGATCGCCGCCGCCCTTGCAGACGTGGTCTTTGTGGGTGTGAAGGCACAGTCTGCGGTTTCAAATGAGACCGATCCATTTACGCCGTGGAAGCAGACGAATAGTTATAGAAATTGACAGCTACCGAGACTTTATGAAAATAAACTTTGGCACACAAACTATTGAGATCAACCCATCTGGTGATAATTATGTTGCCGCCGTGGATGGTAAAAAAATGCTCGTCGAAGTTGTTCGGGTGGATGCTGCGCTTGGCCGCATGGACCTGCGCTTTACCGATATAACCGAATCCACAGCTGTCCGTTTATCCGTTTCACAATTCGTTCACGTTTCATCCGATGGCGCGAAGCGTTGGGTGACGATCAATGGGCGCACCATGATGTTGACGAAAACATCGGGCGCAAAACAAGGTGTCCGCCACGATTATGCCGGGGGATTGATCGCGCCAATGCCGGGC
>JAVBXV010000290.1 GCA_030824405.1 Anaerolineales bacterium
CGGCGCAACCAGCTCCATCGACGACAACATTGGGCAGTATTATCACGAGTATATTTTCCCATACAAAGGCAAATATGGCGCAGGCGCAGACACAAGGAGATTCTTCCCTGCGTTGGGCAATCATGACTGGGGAAATAACGGTCCCAGACCTTACTATAACTATTTCAGTTTTTATAACGAAAAAGGCTATTACGACTTCATCCAGGGACCAGTCCATTTCTTTGTGCTGAACAGCAATCCCGAAGAACCAGATGGCACTTCTGCGAGCTCCAAACAGGCGAAGTGGCTAAAAAGTGGGCTGGAACTCTCCACATCATCATTTAACATTGTCATTCTGCACCATGCTCCCTACTCTTCTGGAAAACATGGATCAAATTTATATACACAATGGCCGTACAAGGATTGGGGAGCAGATGCTGTACTAGCTGGGCACGACCACATATACGAAAGGCTGAATATCAACGGTATTCCATATTTCGTAAATGGGATCGGGGGCTCAGATCTGTATAGGTATGAAACAATTCTTCCAGAAAGCCAGGTGCGGTTCAATCAAGATTATGGCGCAATGCGCGTGGAAGCAAACAGCGCATCCATAAAATTTCAGATGTATACCCGCACGGGGGTATTGGTTGATGAATATATTTTAGGGAACAGCATCCCTGCAGTTCAATCCATTACGCGCAACGGCGCAGACATGTCGAATGCAGCAAGTGTGGACTTTACAGTTAATTTCTCTGAAGCAGTAACAGGCGTGGATATTTCTGATTTCTCTTTAAATTCAAACAATACGTTCATTAGCAATGTTAGCGGCGCTTCCACCTCATATACTGTCACCGTCAATACAGGCGCGAGCGATGGAGTCTTCCGATTGGATCTTGTGGACAATGACAGCATTGTAAATAGCATTGGAGTCCCACTTGGTAATATTGGAATCGGAAATGGCAGCTTTTTCTCGGGCGAAAGCTACACAATAGATAAAACCCCGCCAATCGTTACGTCAATTTTACGGGCAGGTCCAAACCCGTCCAGTGCGGCCAGTGTGGATTTTGTTGTCAGTTTTTCGGAAGCAGTTATCGGCGTGGATGGAAGCGACTTTATCTTAAATACGAATGGGATTAGCGGCGCATCCATCCTTAATTTTAGCGGGTCGGGCGCATCATACATGATCACAGCGAACACAGGTGTGGGCAACGATAATCTCCGCCTTGACTTGATCGATGACGACAGCATCGCCGATGTGACTGGAAACAAACTTGGGGGCATGAGTGCGGGTAATGGGGATTTTAATAGCGGAGAAATGTACACCATTAACAAGGCTGCGCCAAGTGTGGTTTCGATCACGCGGGTAAGCCAAAGCCCGACGAATGCACAAAGGGTGGATTTTGCCGTTACTTTTTCTGAGGCTGTATCAGGTGTGGATAATACAGATTTTATTTTAAATACGAGCGGGTTGGGAAACACCTCCATCAGCGGCGTCAACGGTATGGGTGCTGCTTACCTTGTGTCTGTTGACACTGGAACAGGAGACAATATTATTGGGCTGGAGCTTATTGACAATAACAGCATCATCAATGGCACAATAATCAACCTTGGTGGAGCAGGCGTGGGAAACGGAAATTTCTCTGCTAGCGAAACCTACATGATCGATAAGACTGCGCCTGTGGTCACATCTATTATTCGAGCAAGTCAAAATCCAGCCAGCGATATCAGCGTAGATTTTATTGTGACTTTTTCAGAACCAGTCGTCGGCGTGGACACAGCGGACTTTACATTGTCAACGAACAATATCAATAATGCTTCAGTCAGTATCATTAAAAATGTTGATCCATTTTATATAGTTACGGCAAATACTGGAATCGGGAACGGAACCATCAGGCTTGACCTGATCGACAACGATGGCATCAACGATCTTGCAGGGAATTTGCTTGGGGGAATTGGGGCTGGGAATGGAAATTTTCTCGCGGGTGAATTTTTTGATATTGCCAAAGTTTCTGTGAATTTTCCCGCGCCCACCATTCGTGGATATGGCGGCTACTTCGTCACAAATGACCCAACGCCAACTTTCTCATGGTCAGTCATTAAGGACGCACAATTCTATGAAGTTGTCATAGCCGCAGACGAAAATTTTACACAAGTGACTGAAAGCCAAATTGTGAATAATCTTTCGTACAGCAGCAATATCTCACTGCCCGACGCAACCTATTACTGGCATGTGCGAGCCTATAATGCCAACGCTCAACCAGGGAAATTTAGCAAGACCCAGTCATTTACTGTTGACACCACCCCGCCGCCTGCGCCTTCCCTGCTTATGCCGTTGGACTGGGCAACGGTCAACAAAAAGCCAACCTTTCAATGGGTAAAGGTCAGTTCGGCGATCAATTACCAGATCGAGATCGACAATAACTCAGATTTCTCAAGCCCTGAATATACATTGTGGAGACGTGAAACATCTATCCGAGTCTCAGGAATGAAGGCGGGTATCTATTACTGGCGCGTTTCTGCAAAAGACAGCGCTGGGAATTGGAGCGAGTGGTCTGCGCCATTCGTGCTTAATATTCGATAATTGCCTCAAACTCGCGTGTAATTGAGGGCAGTGCTCAATATTTATGATATTTATCTAATATATTGACAAAGTTTTCTGACTTGGTTATACTCTTTGTCATGAAATCTACGCGAGACAAGATTTTACAAACACTCTTAAAGAAGCCACGTTCTTCTATTAACGACCTGGCAGAAGCAGTTGGGATCAATCCCATCTCTGTACGTCATCACCTCACCAACCTTCAAATGGAAGGGCTTGTTGAGGGTCAGGAAGAGCGGCATGGAGTGGGACGACCGCGTCTGGTCTACATCCTTACAGATGAAGGCATGGAACGTTTCCCCACCCGATACATGCAGTTGACTACACGCTTACTATCTCAGATGAAAGAATCCATGCCCGGGCCAGTCATCGCAAATTTGTTCAGCCAGATCGCAGAAGATCTCGCCAGCCAATATGCGAGCGATATGAAAAACTTGAGTATGGAAGAACGCCTTGACTTCGTCCAGGATATGCTGGCACAGGAAGGTTTCACAGTGGAATGGGAAAAGAAAGATGGTCAGTACCAGATCCACGAGACCTCCTGCCCATACTACCAAATTGGAATTGCGC
>JAVBXV010000377.1 GCA_030824405.1 Anaerolineales bacterium
G
Organism: Anaerolineales bacterium; assembly: GCA_030824405.1. Taxonomy (GTDB): domain Bacteria; phylum Chloroflexota; class Anaerolineae; order Anaerolineales; family Villigracilaceae; genus Villigracilis. Next base: position 2 of record JAVBXV010000377.1, read on the forward strand.
CAATCTGGCTTTGCATGGCGAGTGGGCGTTTCGTCAGGGCATTCCATCTGCGGGCTCCACGTCACCATTATGGTCTGCGTTGCTTGCGATCGGTTATTTGCTTCACCTCTCCCCATACATCTGGACATATTTTCTCGGCGCACTGATTCTTTTTGCACTGGCAGTTCTATGCGAGTGGGCAGTCCGCCGCATGATTGAATCGTATCATCCTCAAATTCCATGGGCTGGAATTTTTATCGCACTCGAATGGCATCTCGTTTGGGCTGGGATGTCTGGCATGGAAACCTTGCTACACGGATTGGTCGTCACAACCGTCCTCGTCATGCTGATGACAAACACGCCTCGCTACTTAACCCTCGGCCTGCTCACCGGACTAGCAGCCTGGGTCCGCCCTGACGGTTTAACCCTTCTCGGTCCCGTCTTGTTGACCATCCTCTTAACTAAACAGGATGCACGTTCCCGCCTGACCGCGATCGTGCGCTACTTGCTTGGCTTTGGTTCGCTCTTTGTTCCTTATTTATTATTCAACCTTGTCATCGGCGGCACGCCCATGCCGAATACGTTTTATGCCAAACAGGCAGAATATGCTTCATGGCAGTTGTTGCCGATCACAGACCGACTTGGTCAAATGTTTTTGCAGTTGCTGGTCGGCCCCAGCCTTGTGCTTCTTCCTGGCATTATCGGCTGGCTTGTTTATTCCATTAAAAAGCAAATGTGGGGCAGCCTTGCTTCCATGATCTGGTGTGCAGGCTATCTCTGGATCTATATTTCACGCCTGCCCGTCTACCAACATGGACGCTATATTATGCCTGCCATGCCAGTATTCTTCCTGTTTGGTTTATTGGCGTTTGCCATATTTGACGCTGGTAAAATGTTTGCCCGTTATCATTGGGTTGCACAGGCAGTCTGGCGTGCAAGTGCCTTAATGTTTATGGCAGGTTTTATTATTTTGGGCGCACGCTCTTACGCTCAGGATGTTGCCGTGATCGAAAGTGAAATGGTGGTTGCGGCAAAGTGGATCTCAGAAAATATCCCTGACGATGCCCTTGTCGCTGCTCATGACATTGGCGCATTGGGTTATTTTGACCAGCATGAATTAATAGATCTCGCAGGTCTGGTTTCGCCAGATGTCATTCCCTTCATTCGCGATGAGGTTCAGCTTGCAGGCTACCTTGACCAGCAAGGTGCAGGCTACGTAGTGGCCTTCCCGGAGTTTTACTCCCTGATGCTTGAGAACAGAGAGGTGATATTTGTGACGAATAGTCCCATAACATTGACTTTTGGCCAGAAGAATATGGCTGTCTATCTGTGGAAAACCCCTTAATGGGTTAAAATAAGCCGACTACACTATCCAAACAAAAAAAAGAGAATGGGATCGGGATGAACCAGATAACCCTTTTGATCGTTGATGACCACCCACTGTTCCGCCAAGGCGTTGTAGATGCCTTGTCTTTGGAACCTGATATGCGTATCGTCGCCCAGTCCGCAACTGGCGATGAAGCGTTGGAATTGATCCGAGAAAAAAAACCGACCATTGCTCTATTGGATGTTAATTTGCCGGGGATGAATGGCCAGCAGATCACGCATCAGGTTTCACAGGACAGATTGCCAACCCGGATCATTTTAATGACCGGGTATGATGACATTGAGCAGGCCATTCATGCAGTGCTTGCTGGTGCATATGGATATTGTTCAAAGGATATTCAGCCGCAGAGCCTCTCTCGTATTATTCGTGAAGTGGCCGAAGGAAAATATGTTTTTGCGAACAATGTCTTCACCCGCCGTGAATTGGAACTTTGGGTCGAGGATAGAATGGAAGGCGCGCGTCGCTCCTATAGTGAGCCTGGTGCCCCTTTCCATCCTTTATCTGAACGCGAAATGGAAGTTCTTTCCTGTGTAGTGCGCGGCATGAGCAACAAGGAAATTGCCACCTTACTGGGAATCAGTCATCAAACAGTCAAGAATCACGTCACGGCTATTTTGCGTAAATTTGGCGTGGAGGATCGCACCCAGGCCGTTGTCTACGCATTGAAGCGCGGGTGGGTCACACTCAAGGATGCAGCAGAGATTCCTCCCCAGGAATAATTATCAGGTAATGGAGAATAACGTATATGGATTATCAGGCTGAACTGGACGAAACACAGCGCTCCTTGCGTGAAATAACCCTAATGATCGAGCAGAGTCAGGGTGAGTTGATGAAGATTACCCAGCGTAATGCAGCGATCACTTCTCATCTGCAGCAGGTTCAAAAACAAGGCGCATCGGTTGACGAGATCAAGATGGCCTACGATTCCGCGCTGGATGTGCAGCAGCGTTTGTTTGTAATGCGTGGTCAACTTGAGAAGTTGCAAAACGACAAGGGCCATTTTGAAAAATATATTGCTGTTTTACAGCAGGCTGTCTCTGGTTTTGGAACGACAACGTCTGATGAACCTTCTTCAACTTCGAATACAAAGAGTCAAATGGCGGGGATTGAAATGATCGTGAATGCTCAAGAGGCGGAGCGCCAGCGTTTGTCCAGGCAGATGCACGATGGCCCTGCTCAGGCTCTTTCCAATTTCATTCTTCAAACAGAGATTGCCATGCGTTTATTGGACGTAGACCCGGTCCAGGCCAAGGAAGAACTGGGCAATTTGAAGACCTCTGCAATGGGCACTTTTCAAAAGGTGAGAAACTTTATTTTTGAATTACGTCCCATGATGCTGGATGATCTTGGATTGGTTCCTACACTGCGAAAATATGCTGAGGCCTTTAAAGATCAGGCGGGCTTGGATGTCAGTCTTACCGTTACCGGCGCAGAACGACGCCTTGAACCATACTTGGAAGTCATGGTTTTCCGCGCAACCCAGGAATTACTTGGTAATGCCGCCCGGCACAGCCAGGCTACTTTGATAAAAATACAGGTTGATCTGGGTTCCGATATTATTCGCGTTAGCGTTGATGATAATGGGAGAGGATTTGACCCTGAGATATTGAAACAATCCAGTAATTTGGGATTGAAGTTGATACGGGAACGGTCCGAAATGTTGGGTGGTACTTTTGAGATCGATAGTGTGACTGGTTCGGGAGCTAGAATCTCTTTTTCTGTGCCAGCCAAGGTATAGGGGTGTTTTACATGCTTCAAGGTGGCAGCCTAACAAGATTGTAGG
>JAVBXV010000405.1 GCA_030824405.1 Anaerolineales bacterium
TTTCGGCAGTAAAACCGTGGTCGTCGATCCAACGCAAATACATACGCTGAAGCATCATCGCCCAATCCTGCGAGTCTGTTCCGCCTGCGCCTGCATGAATAGCGAGGATCGCGTCATCGTGGTCGTATGGGCCAGATAACATGGATGCAAAAGAGCATTTTTCAAGATCAGCTTCAATTTTGCTGATCTCAGTTTCCAAGTCGGCACGCAGTGAATCATCGTCAAGGCGCGCCAGATCGGTTAGGTCGTGTATGTGTTGTGTGAGAGCGTTCCAGGATGAAACTTCATCGCGCAAACCCGCAAGGGTTTTCATTGCCTTTTGCGCATGGGTGGAATCATTCCAAAAATCAGGTTGTTCTATGTCCTGTTCGAGTTGTGCTAATTGAGTCTCTTTGCTAACGAGGTCAAAGACGCACCAGTAGTTGTTGAGTCAGGTCAGTCGCGGCCTGCAAACGTGCAATTAGATCCTGCATAAATTCCTCCAGGGTATTACGAAGTTAAGATTCCATCCACAAATGCATCGGGGTCAAAGGGCTGCAAGTCTTCGGCTTTTTCACCAAGACCCGCAAACAAGATCGGCAGCCCCAGTTCGCGTTGAATGGCAAAAGCCATGCCGCCGCGCGCAGATGAATCAAGTTTTGAGAGAATTACACCAGTCACATTGACGGCTTCTTTAAAGGAACGAGCCTGTTGCAATGCGTTCTGTCCAATGGTCGCATCCAACACCAGCCACACTTCATGCGGCGCACCTTCGTGAGCCTTGCCCACTACGCGATTCACTTTTTTCAACTCTTCCATCAGGTTGAAACGCGTATGTAAACGACCAGCAGTATCGATCAGGATGATGTCTATGCCTCGGGCGACACCTGCCTGAACAGCATTGAATGCCACTGCACCAGGGTCGCTGTCTGGAGCGCCAACGATCACATCCACCTTGAGCCTGTCACCCCAAACTTGAAGCTGTTCCGCCGCTGCGGCACGGAACGTGTCTCCTGCGCCGAGCAACAGCGTCTTCCCTTCCGCGCGAAAACGTGACGACAATTTGGCAATGGTTGTAGTCTTGCCAGAACCATTGACCCCGACAACCAAAATAATTGTGGGTTTGTGGTCAAAGTTTAAGGAAGGAGGTGTGGCGAGGCGGGAACGCAACTCCTGTTTCAGCGCAGAGGAAAGCTCGTTTGCACGAGTCATGCCTTCGGTCCGCGTGAAGCGTTTCAGTGAGTCGAGGATGGAGGATGTGGTTTCGAGTCCCAAATCTGCTTGAATTAGGAGGGCTTCGAGATCATCCCATGTTTCGTCTGTAATTTCGGAGGCGCCAAGGAGCGATGCGATCTGACCAAATGCGGCCTTGCTCGTTCGGGACAGTCCATCTTTCCATTTTGTGAACAGGTTAGCCATAGAGCGGCGATTATATCATGCCGATTTTTTTATGTTATACTCGCAAAGTTTGCTATTTAAGGCGTTTAACTCATGGCACCCAAATAGCCATGAGTTATTTATCTGCCAAGGTCCTGTGCGCTGAAGCTCGCAGGTAAGTGAAAGAAAGGAATATAATAAAATCATGTCTGGCGAACCAATTCAAATTACAGATGACGCTTTTGAGAAAGTCGTAATGCAATCACAGGTTCCTGTGATCGTGGACTTCTGGGCACCGTGGTGTAATCCCTGCAAGATGATCGCACCTACCCTTGAAAAACTTGCCAAGGAACAGGAAGGCAAGCTCATTGTTGCAAAAGTCAATACCGATGAAAATCCTGAATGGATGATGAAGTTCGGCGTTCAAGGCATCCCCACCTTGTTATTCGTTTCGGGTGGTAAAGTAGTACACCGTCAGGTGGGCGCGTTACCTGAACGAATGCTGCGTGAAGTAGTGACACAATTTATGGATGTTGTAAACCAAAACTGAAAACCCAAAGGAGTTGGGCTATGAAAAAAATATTTTTTTTAGTCACCGTACTAGGACTGTTATTAAGTGCATGCCTACCAGCAGCCTTACAACAACCTGAGGCGGCCAGCCCGGCTCCTGTTTCTGAAGCTGATCTGCAATTAACCGCAGCATTTTTTGTACAACAAACGCTGGAAGCCATTCCGACTGTCACTACGGCTCCCAGTGAAACGCCCGTTGTTAAGACAGCCACCCATACGAGCGTCCCAACGGAAACATCTGCTCCCTCTGAGACCCCTGCAGGCGGAACTGAAACAGCAACGAGTAGCGGCAGCGCGACGGTCACTGCCACGCTGGGAAGTACAGCCACTGGCGCAACTACTACTTCTACTGTTATCATTCCATCTGCCACCCCGGCAATTACGGGGACAGCGCATCCCCAATTTTATGGGACACAGTCGCCATACCTGCCATCTGGCAGCATTCAACTGGTAAACAAATCCAAGGTTGAAGTTTACATATCACTGCAAGGCACAACGCAGGACGGCTACACGACAATTCTTGAGTACCCAGTCAACGGTACAATAAAGACAAATGCACCAGCAGGCAAGTATGTATATGTGGCCTGGGTTGGCGGAAATAAATTGATTGGAAAATTTAGTTTAGGTCGTCTTGATGGTATCGTTATTAATATTTACAAAGATAGAATCGAAATCAAGGCGCAAAAATAAAGTAAAAATAATGGAGAAAAAATGCTAAAACGTATAATCCCTATCCTTTTAGGAATCACCTTCGTAATGTCTGCCTGTGGGCCGCAAGGAACCCCCACCATGGCACCCGCAGATGTACAGAACACAGCCGTAGCCGCAGCCTGGACAATGGTAGCTGCAACTCAACAGGCCATCCCCACTGCAACAGCTGTCCCTCCCACAGAGACTCCCAGCCCAACTCCCTTGCCGACTTTTACGGCGCTTCCCTCCCCAACCCTTGAGGCGGCCTTCCTTCCTACAGCTACACAAGCTGCTTCAGTATCCACAGACCCATGCCTTGGCCCCTTGAATGTATCTGAAGCTGGCGCAACTGTTCCAATTCGTATTGAAAATGTCTCTGGCGGTACCATCACACTGTCACTGACGATGTACCAGAAGAATGCTTTTGGCCAGTGCGGCGCTGTCTCTTACGCAAACATTAGTGACAAAGCAAAACAGGTCATACAACTCCCCAGAGGGTTGTGGTATGCATA
>JAVBXV010000157.1 GCA_030824405.1 Anaerolineales bacterium
ACCAGAGGCTTGAGCAGTTTTTGCATTTCAGGGCGGGCGTATAAAAAGCCCGCACCTTTTGGCGCGCACAGCCACTTGTGAAGATTACCACCATAAAAATCTGCGCCAAGGGAATCGAGATCCAGAGGCAATTGACCTGGCACATGTGCGCCATCAATAATTGTGATGATGCCTTTTTCACGCGCGCGGCGAATGATCTCTTGAATGGGAAAAATAATTGCAGTGGGCGAAGTGATATGGCTGAGAAAAATCACACGGGTGTGCGGAGTAACAGCCTGCCAAAAAGATTCTATAAAATCGTCATGCGAGGTTAATTTAACTGGCTGGTTGACATATGTAAAACCATGCTCACGCGAAAGGAAACGCCACATGCGATCCATTGCGCCGTATTCGTGATCACTCGCAAGAACTTCATCACCCGTGCCCAACTCCAGAGAGCGCGCGATGATATTCATCGAGATGGTTACATTCTGGGTGTACACAAGATTGTCTGCGTGCGTGCCTACGTATTCCCCAAGCACCGAGCGGGACTCGGCCAGCAGCCCCGTAATGCACCGCCCCAAAAATTCAACGGGCTGTTTTTCCATTTCCATTTGCCAGCGTTGATATTCTTCAAAGACAGGTTTGGGCGTGGCACCGAAAGAACCGTGATTTAGAAATGTAACGGAAGGGTCGAGGAGAAAGTATTGTTTCAAATTAAGCATCTTGTAATTATAAAAGATATCAAATATGGATGCAGTAGACAATATCTTCTTACATATGCAGTGGTGTGTGCAAGTACTGCACACACCACTGATTTGACCCAACCATGTGAACGTTACACAACTTTATGGAACGAAAGTCACTATTAGTGTTCTTGTATTTGTTTCAACTTTTTCATTTGGTGCGGCGCAGGAATCAGTGTATCCCAGGAAATCTACAGCATATTGACACGGCGCAAACCAGTGCCCGGTAAAGGTATGGGTTCCAGTCATACCATACGGGAAGTTGTATACCCAGTACCTGTTTAGAAGATCTGGGTCTCCGTTCGTTGCCGAGAACATCTTGAAAGATTCCTTTTGGAGAACCCCGTCAATGCTCAGTTCGAAATCAAAAACCCCGATCGCGTCATCTGTCGAAGGTTGTATCCAGCCGTGTCGGATGTTGAATGGGGTTTCTGACGGAAATTCCCTTGCATAGCCAAAGAGAGAGATCTTTTCTCCAACCGGCGCATTCTGGTCAGCTGCTGCTGGAGTTACTATTGCAAGAAGAGCCACTATCAATAGTACGATGATTAACAGCAAGTACTTTTTCATGATATTGTCCTTTTCTTCGATATGGATGTGTCCACAGTTTTCATGAACCACCTGGTCAAAGTGCAGACGCAAATTTATTTTGACAGACATACACAATTGTCGCTTTCATACGGAAAATGTCATTCTCGTCCAATCCTCATAGGCTCACTCCTCCGTAAATGAATAGAACTCCATTTACACAATGCCAAAAATGGCATGCTGCTTATGCACAGTTGAAATGAGAATGAGGGTGAATTTTTTACCGCCCTGCCACCCGCGAGAGAAAAATACTGCTAAAAATTTTAAGCAGCGATGTCTTTCGTCAAATTATTTGTAGCATGAATTCAAGCTAATTTCAAGCGTTTTTATCACAAACAACTGCGCGGTTTAGAGCCAGGAGAATGACCGCCCATCGGACAACGATGAAGAAGAAATTGAACGCCGATTTTCGTAAATATACGATCTTGGGCGCCTGTGTGACATAGCGGTTTTATAGACTCTCCAGCAAAGAGTCGTATTTCCGCGATTTTCGGTACAGTCATCTTAAAGTGCATGGATAGAGCATCAGAGGCTTGAAATAGTTATAAGGGACTGCGTTGAAAACTGGGGTTGAGACAGTGTCCCTCGGTAAGAGATACATCAAAAAAGGATCTTCAATTGCAGTGGGACAAGAAACCTGTCCGCGCCAATCGGCAGTACCGATACTGGTTATAATCGTCCGTATGCGTTTCAATATCTTTTTACAATCAGACATCCCTGAAAAATATCGTTCTAACTTCTGGCATTTATATTTTGACATTGCCTGGTTCGGCGTACTCAGCGGCACAGCCGTAAACTTTCTCAACGTCTACGCCACACGCCTTGGTGCATCGGGCTTGCAGATCGGTCTGCTCACCGCCATGGCCGCCGTCGTCAATCTCTTCCTCGCCATCCCCGCAGGCCGCTGGATCGAAAAACGCCATACAGGCCGTGCCGTCTTTTGGTCATCCATCGTCTTCCGCATCGGCTATGTATTATGGATTCCCCTGCCCTGGCTCTTCGACGCTCAAGGTCAGATCTGGGCGTTGATCGTCCTCGCCTTCCTGATGGCAATTCCGCTCACCCCGCTTGGCGTGGGCTTCAACGCACTCTTCGCAGAGGCCGTCCCCGAAAGATTCCGCGCACAAGTAGCAGGCACGCGCAACATCACATTCGCGATCACCTACATGCTCACCTCGCTTGGCGCAGGCTACATTCTAAAAAGTTTACCTTTCGAGACAGGTTATCAAGTCATCTTTGCGATTGGGGCAGTTGGCGCGACGATAAGCAGTTATCACATCTATCACGTCCGCCCACTGCAGGAAGAGATCTTCCCGCTTCAATCTTCGCCGCAGCCTGCCATCACACCACGGGCAGAATCTCCCCGTGGCATTAAATCTGCACTGCGGCTGGACATTTGGAAAACTCCATTTCGAAATGTTCTGCTGGTTCTATTTGCCTTTCATCTGGCACATTACATGTCCGCACCAATTTATCCGCTTTACAATGTGCGCGTCTTAAATCTCAACGATAACAATCTCGGCATCGGCACCGCGCTTTATTATCTGAGCGTCTTGATCGGCTCCACTCAATTCAGGCGCGTGGCACACCGCTATGGAAATAAAAAAGTGACAGGCTGGAGCGTGGCGGGCATGGCGATCTATCCATTCATGCTGGCGGCGGCTCATAGTGTCTGGCAATTCTACGTACTCTCCTTTCTCGGCGGATTCCTCTTCGCGATGGTCAACGGTGCCTACATCAATTACATGCTCGAAAAAATCCCACCAGATGACCGCCCCTCCCATCTGGCGTGGTACAGCATCGTCCTCAAC
>JAVBXV010000092.1 GCA_030824405.1 Anaerolineales bacterium
CGAGCATGCGCATGGTTGTGGTTTTGCCTGCACCGTTCGGCCCAACCAGACCAAAGATCTCACCGCTTTCAATTTTCAAGTTGACAGAGTCCACGGCTTTGCGGCTTCCAAAGTTTTTGCTCACGTCTTGAAATTCAATGATCGTGCTCATTGTTCCACCACCATGGAGATCGTGGTCTTCGACATTTCAACGTAAGTGCTTTGCTGTGAACTTTCCACTCTCACGCGAACTTCACCCAGCGGGCTTACGTATCTTTCGGGTTCGGGTATGTTGATGTTGCCCCAGTTGTTGATCTGCACAGCAACCCAACTTTCTGTTTTATATTCCCACAGCGACACGGTGACATCTGCTATAGGCGAAATATAACTTTCCGCGTGCAGGGTCAGGGAATTTACCTGGCTGATATTGATGGGCGTTGCTGGGCGGAATTTAAGCTCGAATTCGCCCACGGTTGAATCGTATGAGTAATATGGAGATGCGTTGATCGAGGAAGATTCCCAGATGAACATGGCTGGCTGAAGTATGGTTCTGCCTTTTGAAACAGCCATGCCTGGAGACAATTGCATAATGTAAAGTGTAGTGTCTGTGATCTTTGACGATTTGTCCTGCAATGTTGCCGAGGGCAGGGAGGCATCGAGCCAGCCCATAAGATAGACGCCCCAGTTCAGGTTGCTTTCGCCATATTCGGCTGAAAGTATGGAACTTAATAGTGCGCTTTTTCTGCGTTCAGTTTCGTTTACGTCGATCAAACTATAGTTTGTGTTCAGAATGGTGAATGAGTCTGTAGCGAAGAATTGAGAGCCGTTGGTGTTGGTGGTCAGTGGAATACTCACTTGCTCACTCTTGCCAGGAGCAATATCGCCCAGCCGTTTCCAACCGTCAGGAGTTACCAGCATGGCGTCGTTGATCTGATATTCGCTGTTGTTCGTGATCGTTCCTTCAATTTTTTGTTGAGACCCGCTTGGAGTAATGAGCAGGGTATGTTCGATCTGCAGCGCGGGAACAAATCCATTTGCAGATACAACCTTCATGCCGCCAATTTCCACGGGGATTTCAGGGATGACTACGTTTTGTCCCTGTTGAGTTGAAAACCAATCTGTGTTTCCTTGCATGCTGATATCGCTTGAAGTGTTTGGATATAAAAGAAAACCTTCAGATGATTTCAACGCATACTGTTCGCGTTGCGGTGAATAAATTCCGATCAAGGTGTCGCTTTCGGCTTGAGCGATTCCTTCCCATGCCTGAATGACCGTGATGCGATTCAAGGTTGGCTTAACGCCGCGGTAAAAATACCCCGTCAAATAGGCAACCGTGGAGAAGGCGATCACCAGCAGCGGCGTTGTGATCCAGGCCAGTTCACGCCGTTTGAGCATGTGTAAAACAAAATAATTGATCGGGCCGATGATCACGATGTAAAAAGCGAGCCATCCACACACAAAAAGAATGGATGGAATTCCAAGCTCGGAGATCGTGGCGAGAGCCTCGTTTGAAGTGTACGTGTCCCAGCGCCCATTAGCCCAGCCAGGTTGGGGAGGTTGGAAGTTGAACAGATACTCATAGATATCCGTCATGCCTTCCCAGTTGCTTAATGGTGCGAGGCTGGGGTCTGCGGCGAAGAAGTAGATCGTTCCGCGCCCAATTTGATTTTGAACAAGCAGTGGATGCCCGCTCTGTTCGGCAAGGATCTGCGTTTTTGGCAACATCTGCCCAACAGCAAGGATGAACTCCTCGCCAGGCAAAATGGCTTCGTTTGTGTACGCCTCTACTTCAGGAGGGTCAATGGTGGTTACGGTTCGAGAAATATCGATCGGCAAAATGTCGTTCAGCCCTGCCGTGGTCGCCTGCCATTTTGGGCCGCCAGTGACAAAAAGGGTGCCGCCCTCTGCCACCCAGATTTTCAATGCATCCTTTTGAGCAGAGGTGAAGACGCCAGTGTCTACGCCAGATACGACGATCACATCCAAAGATTCCCATCCCTGCGGCTGTTCTGGCATATCGGCTGGCTGTAATTGTGCGAGACGTGTAAACCCATTTTTTAGCTGGATATCGGCAATGGCATTATATGCAGACGGTGAATCTGTCATTAACCCCACAAGCAAACTGTCATTGGTAAGATGGGACAGACGCACACTTGTTTTCGCAATGGATTTTTTATTCTCCATCACTTGTACTGAAAGATTGGAAACTCCGCCCTGTGGAAAGTAGACGTAAATAAATAATTCCTTGCGCGATGTGGTCGGCAGTGACACATCTGCACTATAAACCGAGGAGGTGCTCCCAGAACTTTTGTAGGAGACCTGAATGCTCGCCTCAACATCAGGACCAGTATTTTCCACGATCACGCGCACAGGTATCCAGGTTCCATCTTTCGCATACCCGTCAAAGGGCGTGGAGGCCTGAATCGTGACCGCAGACTCGTTTTGAGCCGAAGCAACTTGTGAGAATTCAGACGAAACTGCAATTGATAAAAGCGCGGCTACTATGATGTAAAGACTTCTGGTTTTTAAACGTATATTCACTCACATCCTCCAGCGGCTGGTGCGTTGTTTACATCCTATGATAATCGAAAAACATGCATTGCAATGAAGCCTTTCTGCCGCATGGTGCGCCAATTTGCTTTTCAATGGTATGAGGTTGTAATCATGTTGTCAGATTTGGCCCCATGCTTCTTCGTTAAAATGAAAGCGTGGAAGATGATTGAAAAATAATTGGATGATCTTAATTGTGAAAGAGAAATAGTGAATGGAATTCGTGTCGTTTCAAATCCCAGCTCGTAACGAAAAATTGCAAATTGCAAGCAAGGCTCTGCGTGATCTCCTCAAGCGAAATCATGTGGACGAGCTGGTTATTGATGAATGTGATCTCGCGCTGTGTGAACTGCTGAATAATATTGTCAAACATGCCTATGATGGCGAAAAGCATCGAATTGAAATTCGATTGGGAATGAAGAAGCGGATGTTTTTTGCAGAGGTTGAAGACGATGGTCTTTTGGCTGCGGCGAAACGTAAACGCACAGGTGCTGTGGTGAAAAACAAATCCCAGGTCGGCCCGTATGAGATGGCCAGAGTTGGCAAGTTGATGCACGACGTTAAATACCA
>JAVBXV010000086.1 GCA_030824405.1 Anaerolineales bacterium
ATTGCCGCGCGATTTAATTGAAAGCAGCCATGTCTTTGTGGAATCAAAAGTTGCATTCAGTCCGCCGCCTGTTGGCAGTGCCGAATTGCAAGGCTTGGATTCAAGTTTTGGAACCGAGCTGGGTGAAGTTTTATTGAAACAAAAATCTGGCCGAAGAAATGAACAAGAGACCACCATCTACAAATCCATGGGGCACGCCATGGAAGATCTGGTCGCCGCGAATTTGGTATATCAAAAAGCGATAGAACAAGGGGTTGGGAAAAATTTCGAACTATAAATCTAAAACAAAATCGAGGGCTTAGCCCTCGATTTTGTTTATTGTGTATTTGCTATTTATCAAAATGCAGAACAGCCAGGTTGCCATCGAAGTACTTGGCTAATTGTTCGGGGAGATTTCCGAGTGTATCCGCAACACGCTTGCGTGAGCCAAAACCTGGCAGGACAATAAAACTACTGACGGCCTCATGCTCAAGAATTTCAGGCTTGAGTTGATCTTTGAGCACCTCGATCTGGATCGGATGATCTGTTTCAATGGAAACAGTCAACGCTTCGAGGGTTTGAAGATAAGAAGGATCTGCTCGAACGATCAATGGCACGTTTAACGCTTTGGCGAGCGTGAGATTAGCATCCAACATGCGGCGCAGAATGATCGGCGGAACCGCCTTGGCAGGAACAAGAAACACAACATGCTGCATGCTGTTCAAAGGCAGCGGCAGCTTTCCAACCATCACTGGAGTATCCGAACCCCAAATGACCTCGTCCAGCACAGAGCCAAGGACATTTTCACGCAGGGTTCTTTTTCCACGCCAGCCCATGACGATGAGCGAGGCGTTCTTTTCATGCGCAGTGTGCAAAATTCCCTGCGCATGAGAGGAAGCCATGCGCGGGATCAATTCAATTTCTGTTTCAGGATCGTTGAAGGTTTCAGTCACACGTCCAAGCAGGTCTTTGTGCATGGTGAAACTGCTGTCTTTTTGAAAACCCGAATCACGCGCCACACTGACAGCCAATACTTTTCCATGCGTTGAACGCGCCAGCAAACTCGCCAGGGACACGAGCCCTTCGGAGTTTTGGGTATCTGCCAACGGGACGAGGACTCTGCCAAAGATGGAATCCTGCTTTTCGTCCACGTCTGCAATTTGCAGGTTGGGAGCGAAGCGCTGGACAATTAAGGGGGATGTGATCGAGGTGAGGAGAATCATCAAGATGGCGGCATTGAAAAGGGTCGAGTCGAAGAGTCCAGTTTCCAGACCGATGACCAGCGTTGGGATCGTGACCGCAGCTTGTGCGTGAGACAGACCATAGACTGTCCAGAATTCTGATTTTGTATATTTATAAATTCGGGCTGTGACCCATGCTGAAATTAATTTGGAAACGTAGGCAACGATGGTGACACCCACCGCGACGATCATCGTTTGTGGACTCTTGAGAAATGTAAGCGGGTCGGTAATGAGGCCGCTATACAAAAGGAAGACGGGGATGAAAAAAGATTCGCCGATGAAAAGTACATGCCCTGCAACAGGGCTGTGACGCGGCAGCATGGAGTTGACCGCCAGCCCCGCAAGGAACGCGCCAACCACTTCATGCACGCCGATCAATTCAGCCGCAAAGGCCGCAACGAACAAGGTAACGATCACAAATTGAAACTCAACGGCGCGGCTGTTTATCTTTTGAAAAATAAATTTACCAAGACGGGGCAAACCAAAAATGATCGCGCCAGTGAGAAGCGCAAGTAAAACGAAGAGCTGTGCAAAATAACCAAAGCTCAGCCCGCCTTTATTTGCGCCGAGCACCACGGCCAGCACAATGAACGCGCCGATATCTGTCATCACAGTTGCGCCAATGGTGACGGCCACCGCTTCATTACGAGTGACACCAAGTTTTGTGAGGATGGGGAACGCGATCAACGTGTGGGATGCGAATGCAGAACCGAGCAGGATCATACCCAGCCAGTCGAGGCCGAGAATGTAGCCAAGCCCCATGCCCATGAGTTGCGGAACGGTAAACGTGATCAGACCAAAGACCAACGCACGAGTGCGGACGCGCATGAACTGATTGATGTCCACTTCGAGGCCAGCGCTGAACATGAGATAGACAAGGCCGATCGTGGAAAGGAATTGGATCCTATCCCCATCCGCGAGCAGGCCGAATCCGTGCGGGCCGATCAACATGCCGCCGATGATAATGCCGATGATGCCTGGCAATTTCAAGCGTTCGGAGAGAAGCGGCGTAATGAGGATGATCATCATTACGATCAAAAAGAAACCAACAGGTTTTGCGAAAAGCTCAATAAGCATAAAAAGAATTCCTTTGAAAGAAGAAGATGCGATACAAATTTCCCAGATCGATTTAAACGAACGGTGATTTTATACTATTTTTTCTTTAGAGCAATATCACTTCCACAGATTCGCCTGCGCTTAATCCTGTTGCATCGGCGTGGATCTTTAGCAAGCCATCGGCTGCGGCGAGGGTGAAGATGAGGTTCGATTTCCCAAAGATGGGTTCGGCGTTGTAATTGACAATGGACAATTGACGATTGGCGACAAGCTTCACGGGCCACCAATCTTCGCGGCCTGCCTGCGATGGAAGGTTTACGGTGAGTGTGGCCTGCACGCTTGCTTTCGGTTTTGGCAATGCGCCCAATAATTTTTCGATGACTGGCACAACAAATAAATATCCATTCACCAGCGCGCTGACGGGGTTGCCCGGTAAACCGATCACCGCCTTGCCGTTGCACACGCCCAGGATCGTGGGCTTGCCCGGGCGCGTGTTGATGCCATGCACCAGCACGCCTGGCTCGCCCAATTGACGAATGACATCGGCGGTCATATCGCGTGTGGATGCGGATGAACCTGCGGTGATGATGACCACGTCACATTCTGAAAGCGCCTGCGCCGCCGCTTCTTTCAACGCCGAAAACTGATCGGCAATAATTCCATATCTTTTTGCCACGCCGCCGCTTTTTTCGACGAGCGCGCCCAGTGTGTACGAATTGATATCGCGTACCTGCCCCGGGCGTGGAGTTTGACTCGGCTCGATGACTTCATCACCTGTGGAAATTAAACCAACAACTGGTTTCTTCATCACCGCCACAGA
>JAVBXV010000165.1 GCA_030824405.1 Anaerolineales bacterium
TACCTGCTGTACACTGCAACTGTACTTAATTTCAAAAAAGGAGCGCACTTCAAATGACCAACCGCATAGCAATATTCCAGCGACAATTCAATTCATCTCGAAGTGCATCCGCAGACTTTTAAACGTCTGTCTTCTGTGTCTTGTCAGCCACGGTGCACTTTGCACCGTGGCTTTTTTATTTTCATATTCGAAAAGGTAAACAGGAGTGAACCATGTTCAACATTATCAACAACACAATGCAGAAAATAGAATCGTCGCGAAAAATACGCGCCGCGCGAGAACGATTCAACATTGCCATCGCAAACAAAAATGTTGACATGATCCGAACCCTGCTCGCGCCTTCATACCACATTGTCACTGGGCGCAGCGCGCAAAATCACGACGCGCACGAAGAAGCCATCCGTTGGAGTGAAACCTTTCGTGATGATGCAACTGTCATCTATCGACGTACTCCGCGCAAGATCACTATCAACCAAAATTGGGGGCTGGCGCAGGAGATCGGGAAATGGCAGGGCAGTTACACAATAGGCGGCAGCCCAATCCGCGCTTCTGGAATCTACGCCGCAAAATGGCAACGCGCCGAAAACAGCGAGTGGCTTCTTCAAGTGGAAGTCTTCACAACTTTACATTGCACGGGTTCACCCACTGGCTGTCTCAAGCCAGACCCGATCAGCGTTTCTCCCTGAGTCACAGCGCAGGGTAACTTACAAAGGAAAATATCATGGACGTCATTACAGGAAAGATCCTGAAATTAAATAACTGGCCCGATGGAAGAATCATCGGCCTTGCAAAAGACGCGGCAGCAAAACTCATGGACACGGGATTAGAACGCGATACGGTTCTGACTCAACTGGATGCTGTTCGGAACAACCCTGGCAACTTCCTCACCGACGCAGTGCTGGCAGACCTTGCACGCGAGTGTATTCGCCTCACTCAAAAAGACGAGCCTTCGGTGGATACATTGCGCGAAGCCCCGCTTCCCTTCCCAATTTGGGGACGGGAGCAAATTGATGAGGAAGCCATCAAACAAATGGACAATGCCATGCGTCTGCCCATTTCAGTGAGCGGCGCATTAATGCCCGATGCACACGTTGGCTATGGACTCCCCATCGGCGGCGTGCTTGCAACTGAAAACGTAGTCATCCCCTATGCCGTGGGCGTGGATATTGCCTGCCGCATGAGACTCTCCCTCTACGAAGTGTCGCCGCATTTGCTTGGGCAAAAGAAGGGCCTGTTCGAAAAAGCCCTCTGGGACGAAACAGCCTTTGGCATGGGCTCAAAGTGGACAGGCAGCAAAAAAGCCCAACACGCAGTGCTGGACGACCCTGCATGGCTCGCTACACGTCAATTGCAGACGTTGAAAGACACTGCCATGAACCAGCTTGGCACTAGCGGCACAGGCAATCACTTTGTTGAATTCGGGAGTTTCAAACTCCACGAACCCATGTTCGGCTTGCAACCAGGTGAATATCTTGCGTTACTTTCACACAGCGGTTCGCGTGGAGTAGGCGCAAAAATTGCAGACCGCTTTAGCAAACTCGCCATGGAAAAACATCCTGACCTGGACAAAAGCGTGAGATATCTTGCCTGGCTTTCGCTCGATTCAGAAGCTGGCCAGGAATACTGGCTTTCGATGGAGTTGGCGGGAAAGTTCGCTTCGGCAAATCACTACATCATCCACAAGCGTGTGGCGGCGGCCGTTGGATTGAAGGAAGTTGCTGTTGTTGAAAATCACCACAACTTTGCGTGGAACGAGACCCTGCCTGATGGACGCAATGTGATTGTCCATCGCAAAGGAGCCACACCCGCAGGAGAAGGCGTACTGGGTATTATTCCAGGCTCCATGGGTGATGCGGGCTATCTGGTGCGCGGGAAAGGCGTAAGCAGTTCACTTTCCTCAGCCTCGCATGGCGCAGGACGCAGAATGAGCCGCACCGTTGCGATCAACTCGATCAGCAGGTCTACGCGGGATGAGTATCTCAAGGAGCGCGGCGTCACTTTAATTGGCGGCGGCATCGACGAATCACCGCAAGCCTACAAGCAGATCGAGGAAGTCATCGCGGCGCAAAATGATCTTGTGGAAGTGCTCGGCAAGTTCTCGCCGCGCATCGTGCGCATGGCAGACGAGCCAGGGGATATTTAGAATAAAAAAAGTCCCGAAGGTTTTGAAAACCTTCGGGACTTTTGACTACATCTTTTCCAAGATCTCGACCGCGTTCTTGATACGCTGTAAACATTTTTCTCTACCAATGATCTCCATTGACTCGAACAGCGGCGGACTCACTTTCTGCCCTGTAGACGCTACGCGTAAAAACCCAAATACCTGATTGACACTCAATCCACTTTCTTCGACGTAAGCGCGCATCGGCGGCTCCGCTGTGGCATGGTCAATGCTCGACAGGCTGGAGAGAATCTCATAGGATTTCTTCGCGATATCCAACGATTGTTTTGCGTCCAATCCTTTGGCGATCAGATCTTCAGGTGTGGGCGTGACATTCTTCTGAAAGAAGAACGCGCCGAAAGCAATGCAATCATCCAGCGTGGTCAATCTCTCACGAATGAGCGGAATAATTTTCAGCAGAACGGCATCGTCAACGACGAGTCCCTCACGGGTAAAGTAAGGCTTGAGGCGGGCTGCCAGATCTTCGGTCGTCAGGAGGCGGATGTGTGTCGCGTTGAAATGGTCCAAGCGTTGGAAGTTAATTGCAGCTGGTGATGGAGTCAATGAGTCAATTGTAAAACGCTCAACCATTTGATTTATGGTCATTACATCATCTTCGGCGACACCCCACCCCATCAAGGCAACCCAATTGATCACGCCTTCTGGAATAAAGCCGAGCCCATCCAGATCTTTAATAAAAAAAGAATGGTCGTCTTTGATGGCATCAGCAGAATCACGCTTGCTTAATTTGCCTTTGCCGCTTGGTTTAAGGAACACAGACAGATGAACCCAGATCGGCTCTTCCCAACCAAAGGCACGTACAATGTTCACATGCAATGGAAAGGTGCCCAGCCACTCAGAGCCACGCACCACATGCGTGATCTGCATCTCATGGTCATCGACCATGGCAGCGAGATGATAAGTTGGCAGACCGTCTGTTTTCAAGACCACTTGATCGTTTAGCTGTTTGTTCTCTGTAACAATATCACCACGTAAATGATCGTGAGCAACTGTGGAGCCTTCATACGGCATTTTAAAACGAATCGTATGCGGCTCACCATTTGCAACACGGCGCGCAGCATCATCGGGAGAAAGAATGCGACAGGTCCCGTCGTAATGCGGGTTTTCCTTGCGCTGCATTTGTTCCTGACGAACTTTATCCAAACGCTCAGGCGTACAAAAGCATGGATAAGCATGGCCAGAGTCAACTAAAATTTTAGCGTGATGCGCGTAAATCTCACGGCGTTCCGTCTGCCGATACGGTCCATACTTACCGCCGATATCTGGTCCTTCATCATAATTAAGACCAAGCCAGTGCAGTCCATCGATAATCTCCTGCTCTGCGCCGGCAACTGTTCGTTTCATATCTGTATCTTCAATGCGAAGAATAAATTGCCCGCCAGTTTTTCTGGCGAGCAAATAAGCATACAATGCGGTGCGCGCACCACCCAGATGCAAATGTCCAGTTGGTGAGGGAGCAAAACGAGTACGTGCAGGTTTGGTGGTCAAGAAAATTTCTCCTTACTTTTTTTGTACATTACTTTCAGCAAGCTTGCGTGCGAGTTTCACATTGGCTTCACTTCCAACAGTGTGAAGCAGCGCCATATTAGGCGGTCGTTTTGCGCCCACTGGATAACCACACACCAGCACAACCTGCTGACCCGAACTGATGCCAGAGAGCAGCAAGGCAGCATCCACAAGGCTGATCATTTCATCAAGCGTATCCGCAAAATTTGTCAGGTGCGGGTGTACGCCCCACAAAAAGGCCATTTGATTAAATGTTCCAGGATCGGGCGTAAATGCAAGGATGTGCTTGGATGGTCTCGCCTTGGACATGAGCCAGGCGGAACGTCCCTGCATAGTGAACACAGAGACTGCTTTTACTTCGGGATCCTTCGCCAGAGCATTCGCTGCCCGCGCCATGGACGCCGCATCACTATCGCCCAAGCCTGCTCGGCCATCCTGACGGCTTCCCCACTCAATAAAATGGGTCTCAGCTTCGACAACGATACGCGCCATCATGGAGACTGCTTCGCTGGGATATTCACCAGAAGCGGTTTCTGCAGAAAGCATGACCGCATCTGTACCATCGAAAATCGCATTGGCAACATCAGACGCTTCAGCACGAGTGGGAATGGGATTTTGGATCATAGATTCGAGCATTTGCGTGGCGGTGATTACCAACTTGGCGCGCGCATTTGCCGCGCGAATAATATGTTTTTGCAAAGGCGGCACTTGTTCAGGAGGAAGTTCCACGCCCAAGTCGCCGCGCGCAACCATCACACCGTCCACCACATCAAGAATGGCTTCCAGTTCGATCATTGCTTCAGGTTTTTCCAACTTGGCAATCAGAAGAGGCATGTGCTTATCTTTTGATAATTCCACGAGTGCTGCGCGCACTTCTTTGACATCATCGGCACTGCGGACAAACGAAATGGCAACCGCATCCACACCCTGTGAAATTCCAAAAGCAAGATCGGCCTTATCTTTTTCAGTGAAGCCTGCAATACGAAGTTTTACACCAGGCAAATTAATCCCCTTGTGCGAAGACAATGCCCCGCCGACCAACACCTTCGCTTCCACAACGCGCCCTTTGACAGACATCACCTGAAGTGCAAGGCGTCCGTCATCGAGCAGGAGCTTGTCGCCCGTCTGGACAGAATCGAAAAGCTCTCGAAAGTCCACAGGCAGAAGCTGCTTATCTGTTGGCGGCGCTTCATCTTTTGTAGCAAACAAACAAACTTCTTCACCGACAGCAAGTTGAAGCGGTGCGGCAAGTTTGCCCACGCGGATCTTTGGTCCCTGCAAGTCTTGCAGAATGCCGATCGGCATCCCCAGTTTTTTGGAAACGCGGCGAATGGTTGCAACACGCGCTGCGTGCTGCTCGTGTGTGCCGTGTGAAAAATTCAAACGGGCAACATTCATGCCCGCCTTGATAAGTGACTCGAGTACCTGCTCTGAATCTGAAGCTGGTCCGATTGTTGCAACGATCTTGGCTCTACGCATATGATTTCCTTCCAGATAATGATAAAGATATGCCGACATTATGAAAAATGCTTTCGGAATTATAAAACCCCAGGCATTGAAAATATATGTGGCTACTTAACGAAAATAAACCGCCCACCCCTCTTGGTACTTCTGACAGTAACATTTCCCAATACACTATCTATCATAGATATAAATTGGAACGGTGTCAAGGCGACGAAGTTTATCATGAGATTAACAAATAAAACGCCGCAGAGTTGCGTTTTCAACTCTGCGGCAACAAGCTACACGAAACTCACTAGATGTAATGCAATTCCCTTGCCTGCCTGTTCAATTCATCGTGAAATTGCGGATGCGCGATCTTGATCAACGCCTGCGCGCGCTGACGGATGGTCTTGCCGTACAGATCCGCCACGCCCAATTCCGTTACGATGAAACGAACATGGTTACGGCTGGTCACCACACCTGCACCAGGCTTCAACATGCAAACGATCTTGCTCAGGGCTGTTCCATCTTTCATTATGGCTGTACTGGGCAATGCAATAATGGGGACACCACCCTTGGAACGCGAAGCTCCATAGACAAAATCCAACTGCCCGCCTACGCCACTGTATAGTTTTGGTCCAATGCTATCGGCACAAACCTGACCCGTGAGATCCACTTCAATAGCCGAGTTGACCGCAACCATGCGGTCGTTCTGAGCGATCACAAACGGATCATTAACATATTCAGTAGGATGCATTTCGACCATTGGGTTATCGTCAACCCAATCGTATAACTTCTTTGTACCGAGAATAAATCCCGCCACGATCTTGCCAGGGTGCAGAGACTTTCGGGCATTGGTCAAAACGCCCGCATTCACGAGGTCGATGACACCATCAGAAAATAATTCTGTATGAATGCCCAGATCTTTTTTATCACGCAGGAACTTCAAAACTGCATCAGGAATGGAACCGATCCCAAGCTGCATTGTTGCACCATCAGGAATCAGGGACGCGACATGGCCTGCGATCTTCTCCACGATCTCTGGGTTGCCGCCTTCCGATGTCATTTTATGTTCAGGGATCGGGTAGTTGACAGGAACAATATGAGTCAAACGGCTGACATGAATAAACGAATCTCCGAGCGTGCGCGGCATTTGTTCGTTTACCTCTGCGATAATGATCTTGGCAGACTCCGCCGCAGATTTAGTGAGCCCCACTTCCACGCCTAAACTGCAAAAGCCATGCTCATCAGGGGTTGAGACATGCACAACCGCAACATCCAAAGGAAGCACGCCGCGCTTGAATAAAAGTGGAAACTCAGAAAGCAGCACAGGCGTAAAATCTGCGCGGCCTTCCTGCACAGCCTTGCGAATATTTGCGCTGATAAACATTGAATTTACACGAAGATGACCTTCCATCTCCGGGCTCACATAGTCCGCAGAACCAACCGTCAATGCCTGGCAAATTTCCACATCATTAATGTTGGGTGCATATTCAACCAAAGCCGCCAGCAATTTCTGTGGGACAGAAACATTACCAGTAAGAAAAATTCGATCGCCTGATTTAATGGCCTTAACAGCCTCCTGCGCAGTGGTTACACGTGATTGATAAATACTTGTCGTCACACTCATCTTATTCCTCCTGCGCGCTCAAACGGACAAGGTTCATCAACTTGCCGTTATGAGTATTTATAGCGGATTCTATGAAAGGATCATCCTTCATCACCGCTTCAATTCCTCTATTCGCCACTTCCAGGATATAAGGAATCGCCGCATTCAGGAATACATGACTGGCAGTACGTCCTGCCACTCCAGGGATATTGGGCACACAATAATGAACCACACCCTCTTCAACAAACGTGGGAAATTCATGAGTCGTTGGGCGGGATGTTTCCACGCAGCCACCCTGATCAATACTGATATCAATGATCACAGAACGCGGCTTCATTGCACGCACCATCTCACGAGTGATCACGATCGGGGCACGCTGACCGCTGACCAACACTGCACCGATCACAACATCAGCATAAGCGGTGGCACGCTCAATATTTCTCTTGGTCGAGATCATGGTTACAACACCAGGTAAACGATCTGCAATGGTCACCAATGCTGCAATACTCTTATCGATCACGGTCACATGTGCGCCAGCGCCCAACAATGACTTCGCGGCAGACATACCCACCGCACCGCCGCCGATAATAACCACTTCCGCTGGGGGCACACCGGGCAAACCGCTCAATAAAATCCCTTTTCCGCCCCAGTTATTTTGCAACAATCGCGCCGCGATCTGTGGGATCATTGCACCGCACATCCAACTAAACGGGCGCAATACAGGCAGTTCGCCATTTGCATCCGTGATCTGTTCGTAAGCAAGCGCTGTGATCTTTTTTTCAAGCAGCAGATCAATTTGATCCTGAGAGCTCGAAGCAAGGTGCAGTAAGCCCGTCAAGATGGAGCCATCCTTCAGCCACTCCATTTCCTGTTTTAAAGGACGGGAAATTTTCAACACCAGATCAGCCCTGCCGAGGACTTCTTCTGCCGAATATGCGATTCTTGCACCAGCTTTTTCATACTCCAGATCACTGAAGCCAGACCCAACACCCGCTTCATGTTGAACGAAAACCTGGTGCCCGCTCTGAGACAGAATCTCAACCCCAGCAGGAGACAAACCTACGCGGTATTCGAATGGTCTACTTTCTTTTGGAATTCCAATATACATGTAATACCTCCACGATAAAACCTCCGAGTCTATGATTTTCTCGGAGGCCAGAATTAATTAAGCCATATTCAAAACTTCACGAATAGACGGGAGTGCCCAATCAATTGTCTCTTTGTCGATCACAAGTGGTGGGGCAAAACGGATCACATTATCGTGTGTCTCTTTCGCAAGGATGCCCTTCTGCTGCAAGGCCACGCAAAAACGACGTGCACCCTTTGCTTCAGGTTTGAGTTCAACAGCGATCAACAATCCTTTTCCGCGTACTTCCTTCACATGCGGACTGGTGATCTCGCTCAACTGCTCCATGAAATATTCGCCCAATTGAGCAGAACGCTCGGCAAGTTTCTCATCACGGATCACGCGAAGCGCAGCTCTTGCCACCGCAGCAGCCAGTGGATTTCCGCCAAAGGTGGAACCATGCTCACCAGGGGTAAATAAACCAAGGATATTTGCATCAGCCAACACCGCAGAAATAGGGTAGAAGCCGCCAGATAAAGCCTTGCCCACGATCACTACGTCAGGGCGGACATCATCATGATGAGAGGCAAACAGTTTTCCAGTGCGCGCGAGGCCTGTTTGAATTTCATCCGCAACAAAAAGCACATTATTCTTTTTGCACATTTCGGAAACTTTTTTCAAGTATCCAGCAGGCGGGATGATCACCCCAGCTTCACCCTGAATGGGCTCAAGCAAAACCGCCGCCGTGTTTGGATTGATCGCTTTTTCAATTTCATCTGCATTGCCATAAGTGACCGTGACAAAGCCAGGTGTGAACGGACCAAAATCATCACGATAAGATGGCTCGGTAGAGAAGGAAACAATGGTCACTGTGCGGCCATGGAAATTTCCACCTGCCACGATAATTTCAGCTTGATGGCGCGGTATCTTCTTAACGACATACGCCCACTTGCGGACGAGTTTCACCGCAGTCTCAACAGCCTCTGCGCCCGAGTTCATCGGCAGAGACATTTCGTAGCCAGTCATTTCAGAAAGTTCTTTATAAAGAAGCGGAAGCTGGTCATTGCGGAAAGCACGCGAAGTCAACGTAACTTTTTTAGCCTGATCCATCAACGCTTTCAATATTTCAGGATGAACATGTCCCTGATTTACGGCCGAGTATGCGCTCAAACAATCCAGATATTTCTTTCCATCCACATCATAGACCCATACCCCTTCGGCCTTTTCTATCACCACATCCAGTGGGTGATAGTTGTGTGCGCCATATTTTTCTTCCATCGTAATAAAGTCTTGGGTATTCATATTTCACCTCTATGGATTAAATAAGCAAATGCAAGGCCTTGCGGCCTTGCATTTAGCTATGCTACTTCAAACAAGCGCGCCAAAATAGCCTTCTGCGCATGCAAACGATTATGAGCCTGCGGAAATATCACCGAATGCGGGCCGTCAGCCACATCATCTGTCAATTCCTGATTTCGATGTGCAGGCAGGCAGTGCATGACGATCACATCCTTATCCGCTTCTCCAACCAGTTTCGCATTGACCTGATAGGGAGGAAATATCTTTTCGCGTTTCGCGGTTTCTTCTTCCTGCCCCATGCTCGTCCAGGTATCGGTGTAGATCACGTGAGCACCTTTGACTGCCTCATGCGGGTCGCGAATAAAATTCAATTTGGTCTTTGTCTTTTTGGAAATACTTTGAGCGATCTCGATCGCCTTCGGGTCGATGTCATATCCTTCGGGGCTGGCAATCGTAAAGTTCCAGCCAAGAAGCGCAGAGACATGCATCAGCGAAACGGCTACGTTATTTCCATCGCCCAAATAGCTCACGGTCAGGCCTTGAGATTTTTTGCCGAATTTTTCCTGAATGGTCAACGCATCGGCCATTCCCTGACATGGATGGTTGTATCCACTCAATCCATTAACCACGGGCACATCGGCCCACTTTGCCAGCTCCAGCACATGCTCATGTTCGAACACACGCGCCATCAAGGCCTGCACATACCCAGACAATACACGCGCAACATCCGCAATGGATTCGCGCTTGCCCAGGCCGATCTCGCTTGGCGAAAGATAAAGAGCATCGCCGCCGCAATGACGCATGGCCATATCAAAAGAAACACGCGTGCGCAGGCTCGGTTTTTGGAAGATCATTCCCAAAACCTTGCCCTTGAAAATCGGCTTATTGCCTGTTTTGAAATACTGCTTTTTGAGTTTTACAGCCACATCCAGGAGGTCCTGGATTTCGTCTGAAGAATAATTAGATATTGCAAGAAAATCTTTCATGGTTACTCCTTATGCGCAAAGTATATCTTCAATGCTCAATTCTGCCACGTCTCATGCATCATGCCTTCAGCGTGACATTTGTCGAGTTAACCTGTACGAAATTTCTTCCAATAACGCATCAACCCATCCGCACCCATACCAAGAGGGTTTGCCAACGCATACGCCTTGACCACCTCGTCGCTCAAGCCGATCTCACGGCTTTGTTCGTCCATCCAATGCTCGAACTGTTCGCGCAGCATTTCAGCAGACGGGTCAGCGGCCATTACCGTTTCAAGCCATTTTTCCGTCGTATCTAAAACTTCTCCCAACTGGTTCAATTGCCAATCCACATCTTCAAAGATCCCAAAATGGGTCGGCGCAATGCGTGAGAATTTCAAAGAACGCAGTCGCGCCAAACTCTCACGCCATCTGCCAAAATGCAACTCGGGCGGCGGCATCGGCGCGCGCAAATAAGGAAAGCCAGGGATGCGGACCCCGCCCACATCTCCGCTAAAACAAACATCTTCAAGCAGATAGGAATAATGATGCTCGGCATGGCCTGGCGTGTTGATCGCAGTAAATTTCAAATTGCCGATGGAGATCTCTTCCGCATCCTGCGGCACCTTGAGTTGATTCTGCTCAACGGGCAGGAACTCACCCCAAAGAGTCTGCATCCTATCTCCGTAAATGCGGGTGGCGCTGGCGATCAATTTTTCAGGATTCAGCAAATGAGGTGCGCCATTCGGGTGGACATAAATTTCGGCGCCCTGTCGTGAAAACCAGCCCGCTGCACCTGCATGGTCGAGGTGAATATGCGTGAGCAACACATGGGTAACGTCTCGGGGAGATAAACCTTCTTTCGCCAGACCAGCTTCCAGCGCGGAAAGAGTCGACCCTGGTCCACTTTCGATCAACACAACGGCATCCTGCTGTTTAATTAAATAAGACGCGATGGCCTGCGTCTTATTCTGGAAATTTAAATCTATTGTGACAATATTGGGTTTTGCCATTTTCGTAAATCCTGTAAACCGAATTCTGATGAAAAACTTGAAAGCGACGAAGCGAGATCAGTGTCGCACCGAATGATATAGACGGGCACGCGCCGCTCGCCAAGAGAACGCGCCAGCCCTTCCGTGCCATCTGAGCCGTTGAATGAACGCGCATCCAGCAAAATTACAATTGGCCGCAAACGCCTTCTCTGCAAGTCGTCCACAGCAGTGAGCAGATCTGAACGAACCGTGGGCGTGATCAGAATTGCGCTGGAGCCTTGCGATAATTGAGAGGCCTGCGCCGCAACAAGCGCCGCAAGAGAGAGGTTTCCATTGGCTTCCACGAAGGCAAGCGTTTCAAGTATCTTTGCTTCCTGCCTATCGCTACGTTCTGCAGAATGAACAGTAAAAGTTTGGCCGGCACTTGCAAAGCCAACTGCGCGGCGTTGTGAAAGAAAATAATGAGCAAGAGAAGCCGTAATGGTGACCGCATATTCCAGCGTGGAGGGCGGCATTTGAAATTTAGGTCTGCGGCCAAACAGCATATTCTCAACAGGCATATCCTCAACGACATGCGGCTTTTCCACATGCACATCGCGCTGCGCATCAAAAAACAACCACACCGCGGCCTGCGGATCCTGCTCAAATTCTTTGACCATCAAATGATTACGGCGGATGCTCGTAGGCCAGTGAATACGCTTCATTTCATCCCCGTGCATATATTCGCGTACGCCCGCGGCATGCGGCGTAATATCTGAAGATTTTTGGCGTATCACCTGTCCACCTGAAAGTAAGCCAGGCGGGAACACAAAAGACTTGATCTCAAATAATAGGGGAAGCACCACCAGAGTTTGAGCAGCGGGGATATCCCGGCTGGAACGAAAAATTCCAAACGGATCTCCAGTGGACAAGCGTGTTGGCCCGAGCGCAAACGCACCGCGGCGTGTAAGCCACGTGCGCGCCAGATAATTTCGTTTTTGTTTCCCAGGCAACATGGTCAGCACCCGCGAGCCTGAAGAATGTGGAAGCGGGGAATCATTTCGTACCTCCACCCATGGCGCAAGCCAACGACCGCCATTCACTACCTCAAATCGTTCCTCGAAAATATCACCGACATTGGCGCGCTGTTCACGTGCATTCCGCTGTAAGCTCAAAGAACGCCCTGCAAAAAATGTCCACACCGAACTGCCGACCCCAACCAATAAACCAAGATAAAGCAGACGCGAATAGACCGTTGCGCCTGTCACAATAACGCCCACTGCACCAGCCAAAATCAAGAGGGCAATGAATATTCGTCCAGCTTTCACTTTATTTTTTTCCGTACTGGTTCTGAAGAGAACTCACCACCAGGCACGGGGGTGGAAATCACTATTTCATGCACAATACGATCCGAGCTGAGGTCTCGCAAACGAGCCGCTGGGCTGACAATAATTCTGTGAGCCAGTACTGCTCCTGCAAGCGCCTGAATATCATCAGGCAATACATGGTCACGGCCAAGGAGCGCCGCACGAGCCTGTCCAGATCGAGCCAGAGCCAGTGAACCACGCGGGCTGGCGCCAAGGTAAACATCCGCGCTTTGACGGGTGCGGGTTGTCAATTCAACAATGTATCTTTTTATAACTGGTGAAATATAGATCTCACGAACATCGCTTGCAGCCTGCAAGATCTCCTTGACCTTCACGATCGGCTTCAGCGTCTCAAGCGGGTGCCGAAGCTGTTGATCATCCAACACACGAATCTCATCTGCAGTAGACGGATACCCAAGCCTCAAGCGCAGCAGAAAACGATCCAACTGCGCCTCGGGTAACGGGAAGGTTCCTTCATACTCAATGGGATTCTGAGTTGCAAGCACCATAAATGGTTTTGGCAAAATATGTGTAACTCCGTCCACGGTTACCTGACGCTCTTCCATTGCCTCAAGCAAAGATGCCTGCGTTTTGGGAGTAGCACGGTTGATCTCGTCTGCAAGGATGATCTGACCAATGATAGGCCCTGGGCGAAACTCGAATTCATTTTTTTTCTGGTTATAAATAGAGACCCCTGTCACATCACTGGGAAGCATGTCTGGCGTAAATTGAATACGATTAAAGTCACAATCCAGTGAACGCGCGAGACTACGGGCAAGCATCGTCTTGCCCACCCCAGGGACGTCCTCGATCAAAACATGTCCCTGACAAAGCAACCCAATCACGATCAATTCAATGGATTGACGTTTGCCAATAATCACCTTCTCAAGATTTTCAATAACTTTTTCGCCAAATTCCTGTATGGTTGACATAGCCACATCCTTTATTAAGAGTACCTCAATTTTACGGGCGTTTGATGGGATGAACAAGCCTTTGACCCCATTCTCTAGAACGATCCCACCCCCCTTCCACAGTAGGGGTAACATGCAACTTTTACAAAAAGCCTGTCTGCTCAGCTCATCACATAAGTACTACAAGCAATAATATTACCAAAATAAAATCACCTGATTATGGTAAAATTTCGCCTGTCTGATATGATTCTGTAGAAAAAACGCCTCAGTAGCTCAATGGATAGAGCGCCTGACTTCGGATCAGTAGGTTGTGGGTTCGACTCCTGCCTGGGGCACTACCTTATTTTTACGTAAAAAGCGCTCGACCTAACCCTACTATTGTCAACCCGCCCTGAAGGCAGTCCAGTTGAAGCATAATGGCACACCGCACTAATGGGGGAAGAAAATCACTCAAAATTCACAGATATCAACTCAAAAAAACAAGCCTTAGGTGCAAGTAGATCCGATTCATATGACCCATAAAAATATTGCCTTTATTCGTCCCAATCGTCATCTAATCTCTGACCTCAGGCTGGAAGATATCATCAAGGAATTTTTTAGTGAATACAACGTTGATGTATTTGATGTTGCGGACATACTAAGAAAACAATACCTGGTATTAATCCTAAACGGATTCGCAACTCTCGCGATGTATGGGTGGGAAATATTTACAAAAAAAAAGGGGCTCCGCGTAAGTTTTTGGAGGACACCGTATATCTTTCGCCAGATCACAAAGATCATGCGCAAGAAACTCAAGGCGAAAGATTACTCTTTCACCATTCAAGCACAATCCATGTTCGATGCCAGTGTTCCAGGAATCCCCAATTTTATATACACCGACCACACACACCTCGCAAACTTATACTATCCGGGCTTCAACCCAAAAGATCTATTTTCAAAAAAATGGATCGCCCTTGAAAAAGAGATATACAACCACGCTGCCAAAATATTCACATGGAGCGTCAATATCAATAAATCTCTTATTGAGCAATATAATTGCACTCCCGAAAAAATTACCTGTGTCTATTCTGGCAGCAACATAGAAATCGAAAGACTGGAAAATGTAAGCCAAAGATTCTTTGGAAAGAGAATTTTATTCGTTGGAAAAGACTGGAAAAGAAAGGGCGGCCCAGACCTCATAAGTGCATTCCAATTGGTTTTAAAAAAACATCCTGATGCCCAATTGACAATTGCTGGATCAGCTCCTCAAATAGACATCCCCAACTGCCAGATCGTCGGCGAGAAAAACCTGGATGAACTCATCCCGCTTTACCATAATGCCGATATATTCTGCATGCCCACCCTGCTTGAACCATTTGGCATCGTATTTCTGGAAGCGATGGCAGCAAAACTACCTGTTGTGGCAACTAATCTGGGGGCTCTGCCTGATTTTATTCAAAATGGATGGAATGGCTGGCTCGTATCCCCACATGATGTAAACGGCATAGCAGACGCACTATCAAAATTACTGGACCACCCCGATCAATGCCATATTTACGGCGAAAGAAGCAACGAAATCGTCCATACAAAATATAACTGGCACGCGGTCGGGAAGAGAATCGAAGAGCATATTGTCAACTATATGAATACAGACCCAACAAAAAACAATGTGCATAAATACGGGTAAACAATGCCATCAGAATATCATCAAAACGCAGACGACGAAACATCCCTCAATGAACTAGCAGATTACTTAAGCGCCCACATAGGCGAATGGTACCAAAGCGGCACAAAACTTCTATACCGACAACCAGAGGTGCGCTCATATCCCAGTTCGTTTTTTCTGCGCTACACATTATCCACAACAGGCAATTTAAATAAAAATCTGCTAATCAAGATCCGAAGACGTCCCTACATGGAAACGATAGCCCAGACAACAATCGTTGATGGTCTCCACGAGAACATGCCTTTGGAATACGAATCACTAAAAGCAGTCTACGAGGCCGTAGATACAGCCAGCGACGCCATTGGAGCAATTCGTCCGCTCAGCTATTTCCAACCATTGAATGCAATAATCATGGAGGAAATTTCAGCAGTCACCATGGGAAATTTGTTGTTGAGTTTCGGAAAAAAAACAGCAAAAAAAGATGAGAACTTCAACCCAATATTGGACGCGGCGCATAAAACTGGGCAATGGCTGCACTTCTTCCACCACCATGTTCACGAGAGCCAGGAAATTCGTTTTTCATCAAAAAAGTTCATGCAAGACATAAATGAATTAACCAGCCATATCGGCTCAAACAAAAACAGCTTAATTTCACGACATTTGAATAATATTTTTTCAGCCGCAGCGGATAATTTTGAAAATTCGCAGCTACACTTTTCAATCACACATGGTGACATGACCGTAGATAATATTCTATATAAAGACAAAAAAGTGTATTCAATTGACATCAAGTCCAAGCCCGCAGCGACCTATTCAGACGTCGGCCTCATTCTTGTACACCCCGAAACATTTATTCCACAGGTATTAAGTTTTGGGCTATTCATCCCAGGAAAATTCATTAAAAAGTATCAAACTGCCATCATCAAGGGCTACTTTAGGGATGCAGAAAAAGATTATGCAAAAATCTTTTTATACTGCGCGCTGCACCTTCTTGATAAATGGGCAATGTATGAAGATATTTTCTCAAGCCGTAAAAATCTAAAAAGATTGATAGCACTCCTTCTTGACCCCATATTCAAGCTATATTTCTTTTACAAGATTAAAAGCTACCTTGCAAAAGCAAAGTTAGAGCAAAGGTAAAAGTTCATCGATCATCAGGGAGCAATGGAATCAAGGAATTCACATACTCCTCGATCCATGTATAACCGCCCGGGGAGCGTTTGTAGTAATTATTTGCATCAGACGAATCCAGTGGGTCAATTCCATGGGCCAACTCCCAGTCATCGGGCATGCCATCATTGTCGGTATCCAGCGGATATTCTGTTCCAATGAAATCAGGCCATCCCCCAACCTCATTCTGACTATTAATTATATTTCCCGATCTATTAATCACATCATTAATAATTCTTTGATCCACCAGATCCCTGGCAGGTGTTATTGCACCTGAATTACTCAGCACATCTGCATAAGCAACTTGAGCGTCAACCAGATTAATGTTGCTTCCTGAAAACACCTCAGAATCGAACAGCACAGATTCGTCGAAATCAGGATGGCGCGCCTCAAAAAAATTTATATCCACTCGAGGGTCATCCACAATATTACCCATAATATAAATTTTATCTTCAAGGATTGTTGATGGATACCGGACAATCTCAACAAGGCTTGAGCCTTCTGTAGTTTTGAAAAAATTTCCTACCAAATGTGCCTGAACAGGATTATCACTAAATTCAACAGCAGCGTTTCCCCACCCATAAATCAGGTTATTGATTATCTCCACTCGATCAGCGCCTTCAACTCTCGGATTTCTCCCCCAATTATGTGCGAAAAGATTATGGTGAATGGAGATATTATTTTCGCCGCCCCCAACAATTAAACCCATACTGTGAGCGTCTACAACACTAGCGCCTTCGTCAATGTGAATACTGTCATGAAGACCCTCCGCAATGATATTCCATTGAAGCGAGACATCGTGAATGGTATATCCATCTGCCGGGTCAGTCCAGATTGATATATTTTCATCAATAGCCCAGCTTATGGACGAATGGTCAACAATCACATTGTAGACATCGCCATCCGCATAATATGTACCGATATTAATACCATCTCGGCAACAGGTTGGCACTCCACTATCTCCGACCCGAACACGTATTCCACGAACTATTACATCATGAGTGGCAATTGTGAGTTCATCCCCTTTAAGCATAATACCGCCTGGCGCAGTCTGGCCAGCAATGGTTGTATAGGGATTTTTTATTATCAATCTATCCACAAGATCAATAGTTCCTCCAACCTGGAAGACAACAATTCGTCCTTCGTCGAACATGGAATCCGGGTTGTCATCCCAAACATGTTCAATTGCCCATCTCAGGCTCCCAATATAATTCGGATCATTAATATCAGTCGTATCATATACATTCGTTACAAAAACAATTCGTCCAAATCTCCCTCCTTGCGTCATCGCACCAAATCCCTCGGCACCAGGGAATGCTGGAATAGAATCGTCCAAGCTCACATAATAACTAATCCGTGCTGCTATAAACGCAACAAATACAATTACCAATACACCCACAAAAAGAAGAATAAAATTATCTTTCAGGATTTTTATCGTCTTCATAGTTTCAGAATTACCAAAGCGCACTGTATAAAAAATTCCTTGACGCCTTATATGCGTCAAGGAATTTTTTATACACATTGCAAACCTTAGTAAGCACCTTTCTTTCGAAGGACCACAAAAATTGTTTTTATCAGGATGTATATATCAAGCCAGATCGACCAATTACGAACATAATATTCATCCAGGTGAACTCTCTCAGTGTAGGCAGTATCGCTGCGACCAGAAACCTGCCACATTCCAGTCATTCCTGGCCTCACCCATGTGTACGGATTAAATAAATCCCCATAATGATGAACTTCATCATCAACAATGGGACGAGGCCCTACAAGACTCATTTCACCCTTGAGAACATTAATAAGCTGTGGGAATTCGTCGAGACTAAATTTTCGTATAAACCGTCCAAGGCGGGTAATACGAGGGTCGTTTTTCAACTTAAATGTAGCCTTCCACTCTTCCTGTAACTCAGGGTGTGTTTCAAGATAATCCTTTAGGATCACATCCGCATCTCTTACCATTGAACGGAACTTCAAGGCCTTAAATTTCTTTCCACCCTTTCCAATTCGAATCTGTCCATAAAACGGGCTTCCTTTTGAGTCGATCATCACCAATGCTGTAAGGAAAATTAATAAAGGTGAAATAATCAAGCCGCCCAAGAGTACGAGCAATACATCCATCGTACGCTTTAAAGCCTGCTGGCGAATATCCAAAAGATTATGGCGCACTTCGAGCCCCAGTACGCCACCAAAATCAAATGACATTACACCATAACTGCTAATTTGTTCCAAGCTTGGTATGAGAATCAGGCGATCAAAACCACCTTGCTTGCTGCTTATGATGTAATTAAGAAACTCCGGCGGGACATCAGACAAAATTACCACGGCAGTCCCCACTCCGGTAATTTGTTCAAAAGTCCTGCCCAGCAATATATCATTTACTTTTAGCACCAAAATATCTGGTTCGTCATATCCGCCAGACTCATTCAAGTCCATGATAACAATGGGCCGAAGACCAAGTTCAGTATTCTTTCGGAAAAAATCCAGAGCCCACTTCCCCTGCTTGCCATAGCCAATAATTGCGACAGGTTCCCCCCAAATTTTCAGGCGCACGCCAAGAGTGCGTACAATCGTACGATTCAACGGCAAAATAATAAGGCTGAAAAACCAGGTCAACGTTAATGTAAGACGTGAATATTCATTGGCATTGCGAGCCCAAAAACTTAAAGCAGCAAGTGCTATCACTACAATAGTCGCTGTCGTTACAAGCTTTCTGAATTCCTCCACAGCACTCATTCCAATTCCAGGATAAAGACCATTTAGAGCAAAGAAAATGGCACTAATTACCAGAACCGGGATCGTCTGAAGAAATAAATCGAATCGCCAGGGATCGCCAAGCAATACACGAATAGCAATGGAAAGGATTGCCGCCATCAAGAAACTCATCGTGTCACTTGATAATACAAGCATCCCCATCCACAAGCGCGTATTGACACGCGGTGGCACTCCGGTAAACGTTGATTCCTCTTTTAATCGCTGCATTTTTAGGGATTCAATATTCTCTTTCGTCATCGGCCAATCCTGTTATTTCACCTGCCGTTAATTTACCACCGCGCTAACGAGATGCGCACACGTCATTAGTGTAGCCTAAATATATTCGTTTAAAATTTACAAAAATGTAATCAAAACGGAAACACATTACCGCTTCTCGAAAACTAACCCTACTGACAGTTATGCCTGGGACGGTAAACATACCATCCCAGGCATACTTTTATTCAGATTTTTTCTCTACGGCAGGTTTATTAGTAGAACGACTTCGGGATCGATTTATAAAGATCGCAACAAGTATTGTTAAAAAGATCAAGATCACCGAAAGAGTAATGGCGGGAATCAGCCAGGTCGGCCGATAAGGCGCAGCAGAATCAAGGTCAACCACCACTGGCGGCAAGACTTCCAACGCAGGTGCTTGATTCGGCTCAGCAATCCCAGGAGTTATAACATTCATGCGCGTATCGGCAGTGTACACCTGTTTATCGTTGATGACCGCAAAATTACCTTCCAATTCATAGCTCAACGGCTCAATCAAGTGAGATGCAGCCCAAACGACTCCTTGTAAACTATTTCCCAGCGCAAGCAGGACTATATTATCCTCGTTCCATGGGGACTGGAACATCTCAATGTAACCCAGATCGGCATCCGGATTAATTCGGTACTTGATCTGCATACTTGGCTCAACGGCTGCATCCGTTGAAAATTCAATTGGGGCAGGAAGCGATTCATTTATCTCTTTCAAAATAGATAATTTACTTGGCTGTCCAACCATAATGAAATGATAATTTGCGCGCTCTGTCTCAGGGATCGCGTCATCATAGAATACAGCGAGAGTGGTTATTGATCCATTGGCCCTGTCACCCAGATATTTTGCAATCTGGAAAGTTTGACGCCAGGTCTCAATATCATCTCTGGGTAGAACAAAAGCAGTATTCCCCAAGGTTGGAGTAAACCCAAATGGCGACGGGTAGGACACCAAATCATATTGGGTCGTTGGATTAAACACAGCTGTCATAAGTGGAAGATGGAAAAACGAATCCTGCCATATATTGGCATACAGGCCATCAAGATCAGGGTTGATACAACGATCCACAGGAATTAAACTTGCGCGAACTTCAAGATAGTTTCTGCCAGTAATAACAGTGGATGGCGGGATCGAAAACCTGACTGTATTAACAGCTTGCTGGGCAGTTTCTGTAGTCGTTGAAATACTGCCAATAGGCCGACCATTTACTGAAACCACGAAACCTGACCGATCATATTGAAGCAGCGATGAGTGTCCGTATTGCAGTTCAAAAAATGCGTCATCAGAGATCGTTTGCCCAGGTGGAATATAAAACACATATTCCGCAGTATTGACACCCAGATCGGTCATTTGTTCTTCCCCGTATCCCATTTCCTTGAGTGTCTGGTCGATGCGGGAAGATACGGGAAGTATGGCTGGTTGAACTGTGTCGACAATAGCTACATTCGGAAACAGGTTTGTCCGTAAAGATCCTGTAGAAACAGCCTGTGCAGCTTTAATAATCGCAGCGTCTGTGTTTCCAGAGACAGCCAAAATCATTTTATCTGCCTGCCACGGAGAATTGATCATTTGTATGATCCCGTCATCCTGGTTTCCGCCCGAGTTCGAAAATTTTCCCCCCGCTGGCTGTATGGGGAAAATAATCAGATTAGAAAAAGGCTCCGAGGCGGCGCGACCAACCAGTATCAGGTGGTTCGAAGCGATCTGTTCCTGTGTGAGCTGCCCAACCGTATTAACATCCAAGATCAAATCACCTGATGAGATATCGCCCAGTCCGGCAGCCAGGGTCATGGCACTTTGTAATTCTGCGGCAGTTGGGTTATTTGGGAGCACAACAAGAGCAGAGCTTGGAAACAGCGGGCTCTCTTGATATAGAGGAGATGGGAAATTCAATAAACTCGTATCCGGGCTGATCGAGTCGTGAGGCAATACGATAGTTGAAGTTGTTCGAACAAGGAACAACATATTTTCATCAAACTCACAGGTCCAACCGCTTTCGAGTAAAAGGCGAAGTTGGTAAAGGCCGTCAGCGCGGGCATTTGCAGTAAATGCTTCCACGGGAATCTCAAACTGATAGACGTTATCCCCAGCCTGATCAATTGAAATTACGCCGATGATGGCGTCATTTAGAAATAACTTAACACTTCCTGCTGATCCCTGAAAAACCGTGTCTCCTGTTGGCGCGCTATTATTAAACGTTACATTTGCCGCTATGTTAAGTGTGATACCGGAAAGCAAACGCCAATTGGGGGGAAGGCTAAAATAAAGATTTTCTGCATCAAATGGTCCGTTCAGGTATATGTCCTCATTCAAAAACTGGGAAAAAGATATAACATCACCAGTCTGTGACAAGCCCACCTGAGTTTCAGAGGTGGCACTTTGAGCATCAACACCGTTCACAAAAGCAGACATTAAGCATATTAAAATAAACAAAGCAAAAAAAGATTTAAATTTTGTATTACTCATGACGATCTCCTTTCAAAAACCTTATTTAAACTTAGCACGATAATTTATTTAACATTGTAGGCGAAAACCGCGAAAAGATGTCTTCCAACTGTATTAAATTTTCA
This sequence comes from Anaerolineales bacterium, assembly GCA_030824405.1. Taxonomy (GTDB): domain Bacteria; phylum Chloroflexota; class Anaerolineae; order Anaerolineales; family Villigracilaceae; genus Villigracilis. The sequence continues at coordinate 21,715 of JAVBXV010000165.1, forward strand.
AACTAGTACTTTTGAGTACAAATTCTCCACTTTAGACAACATTTTGGAGTATGGAAATTCACTTTCTGCCCGACTCCGTGCCGCAGTGGACATGGCTTTTAACATCCCTGGTGTCTTAATAATCTTCTGTATTGCAACAGCAAGACCGTTAACATCACCAATTTCGACCAGCAACCCTGTTTCTCCATCGACAATAGCTTCAGAAGTTCCAGTTACACGAGTGGCGACTACCGGCAACGCGGCCGCCATCGCCTCGAGAACGGCAATTGAAAAGCCTTCCCAGTGGGATGATAGTACGAAACAATCCATTAATTTTAGCATCTTTGGTATCTCGGTCTGGTGACCTGCAAAATGAAACACGTCATTCAAATTTAAAGAAGATACCAATGCTCGCGCCTTATCTTCGAGTGGACCATCCCCCACCCACAAGAAATGCAACTCAGGAAGATGTGCGTGAACCAGGGCTGCCGCGTTGATGAAATCTTCAGGGGCCTTCTGTTCAGAAAGGCGGGCCACCGTCCCAACCACGTACACGCCTGAAGGAATTCCAAACCCTCTGCGAAGTTCGTCCTTGTCGAGCACAATATCAAAAGGCTCGATGTTAATACCAGTATGAATTACAACGAATTGATCGTCTGTCCCTACTGAATACTGTCTTGCCAGTTCACGTTCCGCATTACAAACAGCAACGATCTTATTTGTTAGATACCGAGCCGCCAACCTTTCCAAAGCGGCATACACCATTGCCTGCAAACGCGGGGAATTTTCATGAAACGCAAAACTAGCCGGTCTGTAAATTACAGGGATTTTTGTTCCAATGTTGGCAAGGCGTGCAAAAAAGCCTGGCTTGGACGTGTGCGCATGGATCAAATCAAATTTGTCACTCCTAATGATCTTTGCCAGTTTGAAACATATTGACAGATCAGAAAATGGATCTAGTCCATCTGCCATTGGTATTGCAATGGCAGTAACGCCATCCAGTTTCGACAAATCCTCGGCCATTTGCTCACAGCCTTCAGCAAGACATGCCACAGTAAATCGATATCGTTCTTTATCCAGAGCAGCAACTAAACGTCGTGTATACGTCCCCACGCCGCCGCTGGATTTTGAAACATGGAGAATATGGATTTTCTCTTTCACACAGACACCTCATGCCGTGCAAGATACGTTCTGTATAAATTAATAGTCTTTTCAACCAAAGCGTCCATGCTGAAATTCAATTTAGCCCGTTCGTACCCAGCGGTACCCATTTGAGTACGAAGTTCAGGATCTGCCAACAAGTGTAAACACGCTTCGGCCAAAACCTTGGAGTCGTTGGGATTGACTAATATTCCCGTCTTACCATCTTCAACCACTCCAGGCACACCACTTACTCGTGTAGCAACCACAGGCTTTCTGGCCGCCATTGCTTCAAGAACAACGACGGGTAATCCTTCATATCGTGAAGATAAAACAAACAGATCCAGAGCCGACATGACCGCAGGTACATCTTTTCGCAAGCCTGTAAAAATAACCACGTTGGAAAGGCCAAGCTCATCGGTCAACGCCACAAGACGTTCACGCAATGTGCCATCTCCAACAACCAGAAATCGCACATTCGCATTTTCGCGATAAATTTGAGCGGCAGCCCTAAGAAAATTTTCGTGATCCTTGGGCTCTTCCAATCTTCCAACAATACCCACAAGCAGCGTACTGGAGGAAATGCCAAACTCACTTCTTAACTGCGGTCCCAAATGATCTATAGATTCAAACTTTTCTATTCTCACTGCATTTGGAATCGTGATGATACGGTCAGATTGAATTCGTGAATATTTTATTGCGTAATCGCGAACCTCGTCTGCCACTGCAATGATCTTATCTGCAAAAACAGTTGTTAAACCATAACCAAGGCCGAACAAGGGATTCAGAGCCCAATCATTACAACTATGCAGCGTGGAGAAGACAACAGGCACGCCAGCCAATCTGGCGGCCAATCTTCCGTGAAAATCACTTTTGAATAAATGAGTATGCACAATATGAGGTTTTACGCGGCGGATCTCACGATACATGCGCAAAACCAGAAACGGATCCACGCGCGACTTCCACTCGATCTTTTCTGGAAAAATATTTATTTTTTGAAAGTCTTCTTTTAACGGACCATTTTCACAAAAAGCAATATCCGTCTTAAATTCAGAAGCATCAAGCCGTGACGTAAACTCATAAAGTAGCATTTCCGCCCCGCCCACCATCATGCTATCAATGATCTGAAGTATTCGAATCGGGGTGCTCATACACTCTCATCTAATAACTGCTGATAAAGATTAAAATACGTCTCACCTATGATCGAAAGATCATAGGTGTCCAATATCCTCTGACGCGCAAGCCCGCCCAGACGCAGAATTTCCTGCCGATTCGATAACAAATGAACAAATGCATCCGCCAATTGGTCAACATCACCCGGGTCAACGAGCACGCCATAATCACCGTTGGCAAGTGCTTCCATCGAACCTGTAATTTTAGTCGCGACACAGGCAAGACCAGATGACATTGCCTCAAGCAGGCTATTGGATAAACCTTCTCCCAAAGACGGCAGAACAAAAATATCAGCGGCATTTAGATACGGTGCAACATTTTCCACATCACCCACAAAGGTCACGAATTGCTGTATACCCAACTGCTGAGTCAGAGACACAAGTTTTTCGCGCTCCTCACCATCGCCCAATAAAATCAAGCGAGAGTTCGAATCCGCTTTCAAAGCCTTCGCAAAAGCCTGCAACAAAACAGGCACTGCCTTTACAGGAACAAGTCGTCCAGTAAAGAGAAAAACGGTCTTGCCCTTCATGTTTATGGCATCCTTGGAAGCCTCCTTGTCAGCCGAGGGAGAAAACTGATCTGCATTAACCCCATTTGCAATTTTCAACACCCTGTCCCTTGGAAACCCTTCCTTAAGCAATTCATCTTCCATTTCACTGGTCAATGCAATGAACCGACTCGCCCATCGACGTAGAAGTGATAATCGAAAACGTCCAAGCCGGGTCTTCATCGATTCCTGAACTTCACTTGAAACTCCACTTGCCGCAAATTTTACGATCACAGGTTTGTTGGTCAACTTTCCTGCAAGTGTAGCTGCAACAGCGGAAGAAAATTCCATGTGCGCATGCAAAACATCAAAATTCTTTCCATAACGAAACACAGTAAGAAACGCACCTACTGTAAAAGTAAACGCCTTGAATTTTCCAGAGCCGAAATGCCATATTCGATGGATAAGATAACCGCTTCTTCGCTCGACCGTTGGTATGTTGCCCTCTTTTCGAGTCATCACCCCAACCCATAGATTTTTCTTCACCATGAACTCAGACAGTCTTTCAGCCTGCACTTCGGCCCCGCCAATCGGCAGAGGACGAAAATAATTAACCAACATCAAAACACCCTTTAAAGAACGACGATTATTTACCATGATGATACAACTCTTCGTAGATAGCGGTTAATTTTTCAAGCCATGCAGATGGCGTAA
>JAVBXV010000020.1 GCA_030824405.1 Anaerolineales bacterium
TTCTCGCCCATCTTTGGGTTGATCCACATTGCATTATTAGGATTGCTCGGCTGGTTTGGTTATAAGTACGTGAAGAACAGCGGCTGGAGACTTACCCGCGTGCAGGCAACTCCTGCTCCTGTGGCAGACGAAACTGCCAGCGTGGATGTGGATGAGAAAAAAGAATCAGAGTAACTAAAAGTTTGTTAGACCGAACCAGATACCCGTCTCTAAAGAGGCGGGTATTTCATCCCAATAAATTCCACACAATTTCTTCACACGCCAACCCGCATAGCTTATGGCATAATGTGAATGGAAAATAAACCATGCCACAAACCATACTGATCGTTGATGATGAAAAACGCCTTGTCTCTCTTGTAGAAAGTTATTTAACACAGGAGGGTTATCGTGTTGCCACCGCTTATAACGGCAAAGAAGCGCTGACCGCCGCCGATAAAGAAAAACCAGACCTGATCATTCTCGACATTATGATGCCAGAGATGAACGGCTATGATTTCATGCGCATTCACCGCGCTGAATACGATACGCCGATCATCATGTTGACCGCCAAAGTTGAAGATGACGATAAAGTGATCGGGCTTGAACTCGGCGCGGATGATTATGTGATCAAGCCGTTCAAGCCGCGTGAGTTGATGGCGCGTGTGCGCAATGTGTTGCGCCGCACTGGCAAAGCTGAACCCACTGGCAAAACGCTCAAGGTCGCAGATATTATTTTAGACCGCGACAGCCGCGAAGTGCTGGTCGGCGAACGAAGCATTGACCTGACCCCTTCTGAATTCGATCTGCTGGCTTCGCTGATGGCCGCGCCTGGCCGAGTCTTTTCACGCCTCGATCTGCTCGATGTAATTCAAGGTGTGCGCTACGAAGGTTACGAACGAACGATCGATACGCACATCAAAAACCTGCGCGCCAAAGTGGAAGAGGATCCGCGCAAACCGAGTCACATCGAAACCGTGTATGGTGTGGGTTATCGTTTGAGCAAAGTTTAATCATGCGCTCCATCACCACCAAACTCATCCTCGCATTTCTAACAGTCAGCCTGATCAGCATCGGTGTGATCGTTGCCTCTGCGCGTTTTTCCACCAACCGCGAATTTGATAAATTCCTAACCGATCAATATGAAACCGAGCTGGTTGAAGAACTCGCCAGATATTATGAAACCAACCAAAGCTGGGACAATGTAGGCAATGCCTATCTCGGACTCACCTCCGCGCAGTTCGGCGGAAAAGATGACAGGCATTCCAGTTTTTGCGTCACCGATGCCAATGGAATTGTTGTGATGGAAAGTTTCACGCATAAACTTGGCGACATCGTCAGCGCAGATATTCTTGAAAACTTAACCACAGTCAAAGTCAACGATACAACTGTCGGCTATCTGCTGATCGAAAGAGCGCCCGACAGACGCGACCCAATGGGCGATGAATTCATTAAGCGTCTCGACATCTCATTGATCTTATTCGCGATCGGCACCGTGGTTCTGGCTTTCATTTTTGGCACCATCCTTTCGCGCACCATCACGCGCCCCATCCGCGAACTCACCAAAGCCACGCACGAAATGGCGGATGGAAAATTCGGCCAGCAAGTACCCGTGCGCTCGCGTGATGAGATCGGCGAACTGGCATCGTCCTTCAACAAAATGAACGACAACCTTGTGCGTTCTTTCAATCTGCGCAAACAAATGACCGCCGACATCGCCCACGAACTGCGCACCCCGCTCAGCCTCATCATCGGCCACGCCGAAGCCGTGCACGATGGCGTGCTTCCGCCCTCGAAAGAAAATTTCGAGATCATCCGCGAAGAAGCCGAACGGCTCGAACAACTCGTCAAAGACCTGCGCACCTTATCCCTCGCCGATGCAGGCGAACTCTCTGTGGATTTCCAACCCGTAGACATCAACAAACTAATGAGCGACATCGCCGCCCATTACATGATCCAATTCAATCAAAAGCGCATCACCCTTAACCTCGAACCTGCTCCCGTTATCCTGCGAGCCAACCTCGACCCGACCCGCTTCTCGCAAGTACTGATGAACATTTTAGACAACGCCCTGCGCTACACCCCCGAACAAGGCCGCGTGGACATTTCCATCACGCAAAATAAAAGCATGGCCGAGATCAGCATTCAAGACAGCGGCAACGGAGTCAGCGCCGCAGACGCCGCGCACCTCTTCGACCGCTTCTACCGTGCCGACGAATCCCGCGCCCGCGACGCGGGCGGCTCAGGCCTGGGGTTAGCCATTGCGAAATCGATCATAGAAATGCACCAGGGCAAGATCTGGGCAGAGAGCGAAATAGGGAATGGACTGAAGGTTGTGATTCAAGTGCCTGTGGTGAAGTGAGTGAAGTCTCAAAATACCGTGTCACCCTGAGGTAGAGATCCTTCGCTATCGCTCAGGATGACACACTTGAGATGATTTGTAGTAAAACGTGAATATCGTTGGCTCGCATCCGTCATAAATATAAAAAAACTCGAAACCATAATGGTCTCGAGTTTTTTTATTCACCGTGTCGTTCTTCGCTACGAACTTACAGCAGATGTCTTCTTTTTCTTTCTAAGCCAATTTTTGGGGAACACCACCAGCGCAACCAGAATTCCGATCACGAAAATATTCTTGGACGTGCTAAGTCCCCAGCGTGCGCCGCCGTATAGAAAATTAAGGAAGAAGCCGCGATCATTGCTTTGCTCTTCGCGATCATCATCAGGCCTTTCAGAGTCATCATCGTTATCAGGGCGAAATTCAGGGCGTGGACCACGGTCTCCTTCAAAATCAGGAGCGTTCAAGCCGACTGCGTTCACGGCAGTAATCATCAAGCCTGATAGCAAAACGAAAACAGCCAGAATAATTAGAGTGCGTCCAAGTGTTTTCATAAGGAACCATCTTTTTGTGCTTTCGCCATAAACAAACGGACAACGGGCTGAACCATGTAACGGTTAACCGTATTGACGATCCAACTCCAATGCAGGGCTGTGTGCAAGCCCAGCAAGATCAAGCCGAAATTAGCAGACATATCATGCAGTCTGCGCCAGGCGAACCCCTGCGGAAGTTGAATCCCCATGACAGGTAAAGCTATCTCTGAAATTAAGATACCAGA
>JAVBXV010000241.1 GCA_030824405.1 Anaerolineales bacterium
CCCAAGGCTTGCCGCGTTACTTACCCTGCTCGTAGGGTTGTCTGGAAGTAATAACTGGGGGGTACGGCCGCAGTTGTTTACGTACGCGTTATTTGTTGGCGTGCTGTGGATATTATTAAAATGGCAGGATCATGAAGATAAACCCCTTTGGCTGATCATCCCGCTTGGATTTTTATGGGCAAACCTGCACGGTTCATTTATTTTATTGTTCATGCTTGTGGGGCTTGCCTTCATTTTTGGCGCTGGTGACAAAAGAAAATTAATCCTGGTGCTGTTGATCACACTGGGTGTGACGTTCATCAACCCGCGAGGGTATGTCCTCTGGCAGAATGTGATCGAGACTTTTACATCTCCAGGGATACGCAACCTCAGCCCGGAATGGCTGCCGCCTCTTAATGAAGGCTGGCAAATGAATATCTTTTTTGCGTGGTTGATAGTCCTTGTGCCGCTGGCTGCATTTGCCCGTAAACATTTGTCTGCCTTCGAGTGGATGTTGTTCCTCGCATTTTCATGGCTGGCTTTGAGTGGACTGCGCTATGTGATCTGGGATTTGTTCCTTCTTTCGATCCTGACTGCCCGCCTGATGCCTAAAGTGGTTGTAGATTGGTTTGACCAGCCTCAAGAAGTAAAAACTCCTGCGGTTAATTATGGACTGTCTTTTACCCTGCTGTTATTGCCTTTCCTGCTTTTGCCCGGGATTCGGGAAAACTGGTGGAAGGATGCACCACCAGCGCTTGACCCGCAAACGCCGGTGGCTGCCACATATTGGCTGGCAGATCACCCCGAACTTCCAGGGGTAATGTGGAATGATGTTGTCTTTGGTAGTTATTTGATCCACGCGCTGCCATTGCGGCCAGTTTGGATCGATACAAGGATTCAAGTGACATATACGGCTGAGCAAGCCAAAGATTATCTTTTTGTGCAATCTGCCCAGTCAGACTGGAATGATTTTCTTGAGAAAAAAGAAGTGAACTTATTGATGCTGTCACATGCACAATCTGCTTTGCTTGCGGCCATTGAGGACTCGGGCCAGTGGTGCGAAGAATATCGTGACGATGTTGCCGTCATCTTCTCGCGTTGTGAGGAAAAACAATGAAGAAATATTCAGGCAAACTTGCTTTGCAGCAGCGTGTGCTCCCCAGTTACCGCGTGCCCTTCTTTGATCTACTGGCAGGCCAATGTGAAGGCGGCATGCATCTATTTGCAGGTCAGCCGCGCCCGATTGAAATGATCGCCAGCGGAAAGACGAAAGTTGCACAACTCAGAGAGGCAAACAATATTCATTTGTTTGGCGGGATGTTCTATCTTTGCCGCCAACAGGGACTCGTCAACTGGCTTGAAGAAACAAATCCCGATGCCTTGATCGTGGAGGCGAACCCGCGTTATTTATCCACACCTGCAGCTGTACAGTGGATGCACGCCCGTGGACGAACGGTGATCGGTTGGGGATTGGGCTCGCCAACTGTCAGTGGATTTCGCAAACAATGCAGGCTGTCATTTATCGGTCAATTTGATGCCATGCTATCGTACAGTCAACGCGGCGCAGAGGAGTATGCTGCGCTCGGTTTCCCACATGAAAAGATTTTTGTGGCACATAATTCAATATCCCCTGCACCAACGTTTAATGTTCAACGTTCAACGTTAAACGCCCAGCCGACTCTCCTATTTGTTGGAAGATTGCAGGCGAGAAAGCGTGTTGATTCTTTATTGCGTGCCTGCGCAGAGTTGAAATCGAATCCGCGCTTGATGATCGTTGGAGATGGGCCTGAGCGTTCTATTCTGGAATCTCTGGCAAAAGATATTTACCCCTCAGCAGAATTTATCGGTGCAAAGCATGGCGCGGAGTTGAAGCCTTATTTCGAGCAGGCGGATCTGTTCGTTCTACCTGGCACTGGCGGACTCGCGGTGCAGGAGGCGATGAGTTATGGCCTGCCCGTCATCGTTGCCAAAGGCGATGGCACACAGGATGATCTTGTCCGCGCGGGGAATGGATGGCAGATAACGCCCGAAGATTACGGCGCACTGGTTTCTACAATGAAAACCGCGCTATCAGATATAGCGCGGTTGAGAGAAATGGGCAGGGAATCTTTTCGGATCGTTTCAGAAGAGATCAACACCCAAAAGATGGCAGATGCGTTTGTTACTGCCTTGAATTCTTTATAACATGCACTGACGGGGGAAAATGCTCAATGAATTTTTCAATATTCGTTGGGCTGATGAATACTTCCTGTATCTGTTTCGAGAAGCCGTCAATATTTTTTGGGTTCAATAACAGCCCGCGATCGGCTGCACGCCGTGGCGTGAGTTTGCTCCACGAGATGGGAGGAATTTTTTCACTGATCCTGTTCTCGATATTGAGGATCTCGTCGAAGCGGAAGAACAGGCGGTAGTCAATGTGGCCTGGCACAAAACGAACTGCAATGCCTTTGTTGGTGACCAGATAAACAACACCCGCGCCGAACAAAATTGCATCCCTGTATAGGAACATCAGGCCTGCAAACAATAATGTCCATTGTATGGCGGAGAGGCCGAATTGCCCGTTGATCAGCCAGCCTGCGATGGCACTGCCAACGCAAACCAGAATCCCATTGCGAACCTGATATGAAACGGGTGCGCGCGGTTCGTCACGATAGAGAACGCGGTATTCACTAGCGATGCCCGCTTCCCATGCGCGTTGCTGCATGTTCATGAACCATAAACCCAATAGAATGATGCCTGCAAATATCCCTGAGAAGATCGGGGGCCATGTCCATAAGATGACGACGAGCACCCATGCGTAGGGTATCTTTTTTAGAAAAAGATACGGGATGTCGAGCACAAAGGCATTAAATATGCGCATGGTTGAAGCGGCCTATTATGGAAGTTTTACAAGCGCCGCATTGATAAAGCCTTGCTTGCCTTCGATGTTTTTCACATGAAGCCATTTGCCTTCCCTGCCGATCTTGAGCTTTGCACTGCTTGCAGATTCAATGACGATCAGTTTGGTCTTCAAAGCTTCTACGGAAACAACCTTTGCATTTGCGGATGCGCTTTCAAAAATCTTTGCGCCGAGTTTTCCCACTCTGGCTTTTAC
>JAVBXV010000414.1 GCA_030824405.1 Anaerolineales bacterium
CCATGGGCAAAATAATGGATATTCAAAATGTTGGGCATTTTAGTTTGTGCGGCCGTGATGCAAACGATCTGCGGCTTCTTCGGTGAGCGGAATGTATACCTGAACTTTTGTGCCTTTGCCTGGCGCGGAATCAATTTGCAGCAGGCCATTTACCAATTCAGCTCGTTCACGCAGGTTGACCATGCCAAGGCTGCTGTTCGAGCGTTTATCATATGACTGTTCCATGGCTTTCACGTCGAAGCCTGCGCCGTTGTCCACGATCTCCAGCAGGGAAATCCCAACATCCAACTGACGCATGCGCACTGCGATCGTTTCAGCAGCGGCATGTTTGCGCGCGTTGTTGACCGCTTCTTCAATGATGTAAAAGATGACGCCCTGCTTGCCCATTTCCAACTGATCTGCCACGCGTTCATCAATGTTGACAGTAACCTTCTGGCCAAAGGTTTCCTGCATTTTATCGGCCATTGCTTTCAAGGCTGCAGTCAGGCCTTGTGATTCAAGGATCAGCGGGCGCAGCGTAAAGAGCATGTGACGGATCTCTTTTGTGGTGCGGTGCGCGAGTTCCTCAAGTTTGACCAGTTCCTCTGTTGCCCCTTTGACATCTTCCTTGGCGATCATGCGCCTTGAAATATTCAAGCGCATTGCCATAGCCGCAACAGATTGCGTGGGGCCGTCATGCAGATCACGTGCCAATTTCTTGCGTGCTTCTTCATGCACCTCGATCATGCGTTCCTTTTCTTCAACAAGGTCTTGATAGAGCCGCGCATTTTGAATTGCGATCACAGCCTGACGGCCAATAATATCCAGCAGGTTGCGCCGTTCAGAATTGAAATATTCGGGGTCGGGATGTGCAAACAACAATACGCCATAGACATTGAAACCGCTGCGCAGCGGGAAACAATATCCGCTGGTGCAGGTACGCAAGGCGATCACACGGCCAAGTTCGGCATCGTAGCCGATATCCTTGAAGAAGACGGGATCACCTTCTTCAAGAGCTTTCTTGAGAATACCTTCCGCACCGTCAAAGGTTGCGCGCATGTCCGAGCTGGTAAAACGCCTGGCAGAGCCGATGCGGAGTTTGCCTCCGTTGAACAACATCACCGCCCCCACCAGAGGATCACTGATCAACTGTTCGGGGTCGGGGTTCAGAGCGGCGGCACTCATATCGAGAGCAGATTCAAGCACACGTTTATAGCTCAATGTGGATGAAAGCGTGGAGGTCAATTCATAAATAGCGCGCATGCGTTCGTTTTGAATGGCGCGTTTTTTATCCTCCTCATCGAACCACAACGAGCGATTCTTTCTCATATGATCCATCATGCGGCGACCTAAAAATCCAAAGACCAGCCCAAGCACCAGAAGTGCAATTGCGATCGTACTCGCAAGGGACATATCTTCTGCAGCTTGCATGCCTGAATAAAATATAAACGCGGCAAATAAAAATGCTGTGGAAACAGCACCTAAAAATTCAAAATAAATGGAACCTGTTAAGATGGGTAAAAGACCTGTCCAAAAAGCGGGGCCGCGAAAACCGCCCTGCACCCAGTAAAAAGCCCCCGCCAACACCAGATCTACACTAACGTTGAAAAAACGATGGTACTTCACACGGACATTCAAACTTGCCAGCGCGGTCATTCCGAGGTTCCAAAAGATCATCACGCCAAGCGGCCAGGATGTTTGAATACCCAATCGCCCGCCCAAGCCAAGGGAAACAACCAACCCTACCAGCATGATCCAGCGTAATGAGATGGCAAACCAGTCTGCCATGTAGGGAGTTTCGAATCTGCGCATCATATGTCCCTATGATAACGAAAAACAAGGATCGGGGCAACCACAAAACACGTTACAGCTAAATTACATCTGGAGCGCGGCTAGTCTTCGTAGCCCATTCTCGAAAGATATGGAGCCAATTTCGCGCTTAATATCACTTTTTGCTGATCGGTATAGGAATCGCGGAATCGGCCGATCTTGCCTTTGAAGAAATGGAGACCCTGCTGGTCGTCATTTGCCCCTGGACGATATTTCTCGATCACTTTTTGGACCTCGGGATTGCTCCCGTCTAATTTGAGATATTCCACCAATTTGGCAGATTCCTCGCCATAGTTTGTGAGCAGGTCTTCGTAGCGGGCAACGAGCACATTCTTCTCGTTCATCCACTTTTCCCAAATGTGGACATATTCCATCATGAAGTCCACACTTTTGTCGAAATCAGAGAGATGTGAAAAGGCGTTGGGACGGCCCTTGATCAGCGCGCGTTGACCAAAGTCAAAGGCGGAGAGCATGGCATCGCGTGGGTCACGGTAAATGTATGTGATGCGAAGCAGGCCGAGGCTTGAGAGGAGGCGGGAAGAAGTCGTGGGGCTGGAATGCGCTTTAATGACGAAGGTGTTGCCCATCAAGGCGGGCAGGGTCACCATCCCCAACCTGCGCGCAGAAAGTACACCGATGTTGCAGTTCACTTCGGTGAGTATTTTTTGCAAGCCGTATTTCTCGCGGATATCATGCGCATCGGCACAGCCTGTGGTTTTCATCAAATCGTGAATTACGTTGTAATGCCAGCCCGAACCCGCGCGAGGCATACCGACAGAGAGAACGATCATTATTTTTCCTTGTGCAATGAATTGGCAGACAGCCCGACCAAAATCCCTGAAACCAGCCAGATGTTTGGAGTTGCGAGCGAATCTTGAGTGAAATTATAAAAGGTGATTGCCAGCCACGCAAATACTCCAGCAACGGCGGCGAAGCGTGCCCAGGGTGCGTTGCGGAGATTAAGCGAAAGGACATCACCAAGAACATGAAGTTGGAAAGCAAGAAATAAAAAGAAACCGATCAAGCCTGTTTCAGCGAACAGGCGCACGTAAATATTTTTCGGGTTGGGGTACAAACGATTTTCAGGGTTAAGCTGCTTCGCAATTTCAGGGACAGTAGTCAACGACCAATCTGGCAGGTTCTGATAAATATAAAAGCCGCTCGCGCCAAGGCCTGAACCTGTGAGCGGATATTCTTCATACGCGGCCCACGCACCCGCGGAGTATGCACCGCGCGCGCCTGCGTTGATATCCACGATGTATTCGCTAAGGGTGGTTGCGTCTGTTTCCCACATGCGGCGGAAGAAATTTTTCTGGCCAAGAAAAAGAAACACGCCAGCAAATACTGCGACCACAGCCAGGATCATGCTGACGCGAAAGAGAATGTCCACTGCGCGGGCGCGGAAGCCGTTGATAAACCACGTCCACGAGGAGCGCAGGAGATCACGGCCAAAGAATAAAAAGGTCAGCCCCGCAGCAGCGACCGTGGTCAACAAGCCGCCGCGCGAATAGGTGGCCAACAGCACGAGCAGGGAGAATGCCAGTAGAACAGGCTCCAGCCATTTCAGGCGTGTGAGGCGAAAATTTGTCAGGATGGAGGCAAAAAGGAAGGGGATAAATATCGTCGCGAGTTGACCTGCGAGCCAGGCGGGTTCGTAGGCGAAACCTGAAATGCGGTTGGTGCGGACGAGTTCACGCATGGAAAATGCAAGCTGCCAATGCGTGGCCATTTCTTTGTCGAGCAGGCCTGTGTAGAAGGTAACGGCTTGCAGACCGCTCCATGCGATCGTGAGGCACAGCCCTGCGAAGATCCATTTAACGGAGAAACGCAGGTCGTTTTCATCTTTATTCATCCACACGGCGGTGACGAAAAAGACAAGGCCGATCAACACCGTGGCCAATGCGCGGATGGCACGACCAAGATATTCCTGTCCGCGTAATGGGATCGGGTCGATCAAGACTCCGAAGCTGGTGGCGGTGAAAATAAAAAGAACGAAAGCGCCCAACGCCACGAAGGCACCAGGCCAGATCAGTGTGATCTTTTTTCTCCACGCCTGAATCAGCAAAAGCGGAAACAGCAATGCAAGTGGATACAACGCCAGCGGACGAACCAGGGTGCTTTCGCCAAGAAATGGGAACCAGCGAAAACTTGTGACAGGGATCGCCAGCAAGGCCGCGGCCCAGAGAATGCGGGGAAGGTCAGTGAGTTGAAAAAGAGATCGCTTCATCATATTCAGCGGGAGTGGAACTCCCGCATTCCATATTTTATTTTTTGGGTTTCATGAACAACACTGCAAACACAGCCAGTGTTAGAAAACCTGCCGAGCCTGCCAATAAATATCCGCTCAAAGGAACGCTGCGTTCTTTTGGAAGATTGGCAGACTGTGTGACTTCGAGTTTGACGAACTGATTGATATTGCCCGCTTCGATCTCAGCCTGCGTCTTTTCAACAAAAGCATTTGCCCAAACCGAGGCAAGCCCTTCGGCAACTTTCGCGTCACGCGCATCCGCATAGAAATGCCAGCCTGCTTCAGCGGGTTGACTCAGTTGCAGCACTCCCCCGCGCAGGTCTTGATCGGTGATCGCAAATTCAGAAGACAACTGACTCATGATCTCATCTGACCAAGCGATCTCTTCCAACTTGCGCGACTCGCGTTCAAGATAATAAAACTGCTGACGGTCGGTATCCTGCGGCCAGGCTTGTTCGAGGTTGAAATCCACATTGACGGTGGCTTTCGCGCGATAAGGCGGCGGCACAACATAATACAATGCCGCGCCAAGCAGTGCGCCCAATAACGCACCCAAGACCCAAAACCGCCACGCACGCAGCAGGCGCACAAGGTCTTCAAGAGATGGAGGGACAAACAAAAAATTCATATGCTATGCCTTCGCTTTTTTAATGCGCCACTTCCAGAGCGGGCCAATGATCTTTCTTAGGTAGTATTTTGCCACAATCGGCGCAAAGAAACCACCGCCGTCACGATAATGAACACGCAGCATTTCCTGCCAGCCGCGCTCATCGGCAACGTTGGTCTTGCTTGAAGTGTGAATGCGGAAGTTCGCCCAGACCGAGCCTGGTAAATATTTGAACGTAGCCTTTGCGGCAATACGCGTCCACAGATCGTAATCCATGGCGAAATAAAAAGACTCGTCGAGCGGGCCAAGTTCCTTCCAATACTTTGCGCGGAAGAACATCGTCTGCTGGGGGATGTGGACAAAGCCTTCGCGCAGGCGGCGGTAATCGGTTTGCGCAGCCCTGAACTTCCCGATGACGTTGTCATGTTCATCGATAAAATTGCAATCGGCATACACCAGCGCCACATCTGGATTTTCCAGCAGATATTTCACCGCCGCAGCCACAGCGCCTGGATTGTAAGTATCGTCTGAGTTGATCCACGCGAGGATATCGCCCGTGGCGCGATTGAAGCCTTTATTGATCGCATCGGTCTGCCCCTTGTCCTGCTCGCTGACCCACGAAGCGATGCTACTCTGATACTTTTTGATCACATCCACGCTGCCATCTTTGGAGCCGCCGTCCACGATGATGTACTCAATGCGTGGATAATCCTGCGCCAGCACAGATTGGATCGTGCGCTCAAGAAATTGCGTCTGATTGAAGGATGGCGTAATGATCGAAACGGTTGGAAGCGGGCGGACGGAGGTCATTTTTATTTCCACTCTTCATCTGAATAAAATAAATGCGAAGCGCCCTCGGTCAAATTGCGGACGCGGGTGATCTCTTCGGCAGTTAAGATCTTCTTCCAATTGTCCAGCGCGGCGCGGCTGTCCAGTTTTACGGAATAAGTTTTATTCTTTGCAAGTTTGGTCGGGTTTTCTGAACTGCTGGAATTGAGGATGGTGTCTTTGACCTTTTCGTCAAAGTTCAACCCCAGCGCTCCATACAGAGACTGATAGCCTGCAACGGGGTCGAGGGACAGGTCTTCGTGGCGCACGATGTTGAATTGTGGGAACAGGTTCGAGGTCGAGTGAACGAAGCGGTAGATCATCCGCCAGAGTAATGCCGCCTGGCCGATGATGTCGTCAGGTTGAATCGACTGCATGTCGGCACGGTCCACTTCGAGATGATCGCGCATGAGACTGGGTTGACCCAACAAATTTGAAAAATCAAAAGGCCAGTTGAGGCGTTTGAGACTGCTGGCAAATGCCGCAGGATGGCGAACGGTGATGACAACCTGACAATTCAATTTTTGTGCAAACCACGGAGTTGAAAAAAGAGCGAACGGGTCTTTGAGCAGAACGCGTTGACCCCGAAGTTTGCCCCGCATAAAAATAGACATGTCGCGGCCCATGCGCAGTAGATCCTTGCGCGAGCGAATGGACTTGATCTCTGCGAACGGGTGATAGTTGAAATTGAACAACTCACGAAACGCGGATAGATATTGCGCTTCGTTCTCTGCGGTGATGTAGGGATACCAATGTTGAACGGGCGCACTGAACACGCCAGGACGATGCAAGACATTGAGCGGCTCGCTGATGTACGCTGTTTTCGGATTGGCCGCAAGCATACGCCCCACCCAGGTGGTGCCGCTGCGATGCGCGCCCGCAACTAAAATGGGAGATTTATTTTCCACTGAAAAAGTCCTGCAAATATTCATCTGGGACGGTGACTGCGCGAATGGTATCCACTTGATAATAAGCGGCGGCGCAACGATTGACCCAGTGCGTTTCCACTTCGTCCCATTCTTTGATGCCGTAGATGCCAGGGAAAGAGGGCACGATCAATTCAGTTTCGCCAAGGGCAATACGTTCGTAGACATAGTTTTCGCGGGCGTCCCAAAGGACGGCACGATCTCGAAACTCAGGGATATCTGCAAACGTGAGCACAGCCGCACGCAAGGGATACGCGGCAGAGATGGCCAGCAACACGGCAGTGATCGTTGCCAACGGCAGAGACTGCATAAAGTGTGGCCGCCATTGTGCGGCCAAAACTCCAAGCACTGCGCCTGAGATCATCAACTCCGCAACGAGGATCAATTGCCCCGCGAAGCGCGCACGTTCGACAGGAAAGGACTGTCCATACACGCTGGGGGCGAAACTGCCCACGATCAATAAATAAGATAAAACAGGCACCGCAGCCAGCACGAGCCACATCCGTTTTTGTTGCGCGGTGGTCAATGCCGAAGCAGGTGCGATGTGTAAATTGTAAAAAATAAGGAATGGAATGAAGAGCGAAAAGAATGTTGGCAATGGCAGGGTTCGAAACGCGCCCACTGAAAATTCATATCCGTATTCAAAGGAGCGGGAGATCAACAGCGGCAGGGCGGGCGGAGGCGTGCCAAGACGCAGGGAATTGGCGGGGGCCAACGCCATGACCACCAAGGCTGTGAGGGCGCCCGCAAACGCAACAGCCAACAGACTCAGGGAAGATTTGCGCGCTTCTGGTTTTATCCACGCCCATGCGGCGGCGAGGGCACAAGCCAACAGCGCGATCAAGACAACAGCAGTAGGTTCGGAGAAACCGCCCAAGAGAAATGCAAGAACAAACACAAGCGGAACCATCCAAGCTGAAAAATATTTCTTTGCGATCTGGTGAAGCAGAAAAGCCGCGAACGAGGGCATGAGAACCAATGGCGCAAAATGGGTGGCCATTGAAGAACGCCAATATAAAATTTGATAGCGATTGGGCGCTTGCAAAAGCGCGAAGAACGCCAGCAAACAAGCCAATGACAAAACAAAAGATACAGACCAGTTCTGCCCGCCAAAGCGGCTGGCTTCATATAAAAGCCACGCAATGCCTGCCACCCACAGGATCAACATCAACGCGGGCAGGGTGGCGACACTGTTTGATGACAGCGATTCACTGGAGGCGATGAGCATGAAATTTGAAAAGCGGTCTGAGACGGTCTGGTAGTTATCCCACAGGGCGGTAAAGAAATTCCTGCGGGTGAAGCCCACGCTGCAATAGTCATCTGCCATGTGGCGCGAGAATGTGCCAAGGTAGGCGTAGATCAACAGCACGAACGCGGAGAATAATCCGCCAAGCTGCATAAACAGCGTGACTGGGTTGAGAACAAACTTTTGTTTCGATTTCGACATGTTAGGGAGCACTCTCAAATTGAAGGTCGTAGATCACGTAACCATCGCCAGCGGCATAGATGGGATACTGTGATAATTTTTCCTGCAGGAAAGGCTGGCGCTCCAACTCGTCAAAGTCTGTGACGATGAAGAGATCTTTCTTGAGCGCCAGTTCAGTAAACATTTCATCAAAGTCTCTTTGTGCGCCGCGCAGATCGTCGTGATAATTCAGGTCACCTGCGGTGGGCCAGTTGATACTGTTGAGCCAGCCATAATACGCGAGGCGTTGGCCGTAATCTTCAGTGAGGCCTGCGAGATTGGCATCACCCACAACGCCGCTGATCTCTGTCCACATGGCGGCTTCGGGGCGATAGTCTACAGATTTCATTTCGGCGCGTGTGTTCCACAAAGATGCAAAGAGGCCGAACAGCAAAAACGCAACGGCGGCGAGACGAGTCAATTTATTGTTTGTAAGTTTGGCAAGTTGTGCGAAGAGTAAATGTGCGAGCGGCGCGAGTGACAACGCCACGACGGGGATCAACGGCAGGGAGTAGTAATCGTGGGAGGAGATGTGATAGTTAAAGTAAATGCCAAAGAGGGCGTACCCAGCCCAAAGTCCAAGCAGGAAGCGCTGGTTTTCCTTCTCAAAGAAAAACAAACTCAGCAGGGCCAGCATCAACGTGACGCCGCCGATGACGAGGTTTAGCATCCCGACCCAACCCAGATAATATGCCGGGCTTAAATAATAAGCGGGGATGAAGCGGCCGCCGAATTGTTGACCGAGATAGCCCGCGATGAAGACACCATAGATGATGTACGCTGCGCCAGGCAGGATGCCCAAAACGCTCATGACATAAACCTGGGGCTGTTTCAGCGCATCGCGAATGGAGCCACGCCCAAGCAGTGCCCCCAACCCGCCGCCGAGAATAAAGAAGGCCGCGACGAATTTGATGAAGATGGCGAGGCCGCCGAAGAGACCTGCGAGGATGGCAAAGGTCCATACTTGAGGCTTTGAAACTCGAGCATCAAACGCAACCGTTGACCATTTATAAACCGCCCACCAAAAGATGATGATCAACATGACCATGAACGGGTCTGGTTGAAAACTGCGGCTGGCGCGGACGGCGTACGGCAGAAAAAGATAAAAGGCTGTGGATGCGAGCGCGCCGTCGACAGAGGTGAGATCGCGCGCAAGCAGGAAAATGAAAATTGCACCGATGATCCAAAACGTGGACGAATATACGCGCGCCACCCAGGGCTGGATGCCCGTGAATTCATAGGTAAACGCCACCACGCGCTCCAAGACAGAAGGCTCCACGGCGGCGCGGGTGCGCAACTGCTGGATGGCCAGACTGCGCTCTTCCTGCGGGGCTTCGGGGTGCGCCTGATAATAAATGCCGCGTGCTTTCAGTGCAGACATCAACTGGCGTGTGGGATGGAAATCAAAGGGCAGGTCGGTGAGGTCGTACAGACGAATCGCGAAACCGAGGATGAGCAGAACGAGGAGTGCCGTCATCCACGCCGCGCGGGAGTTGAAAAAGAGGGATTGATCTTTCATAGGGGCGGGCTTATTGTATCGTAAAAGTGTAGGCTGAAATGAAAGAGAGATGTGTATGTATCATCACGATTTGGGAACATTATTGAGGGGAAATCTTCAAATTAAAGTAGAATCCACGTCTGGGCTGTTTGAGCACAGAGAAAGGTGTTTATGCAAACATTTTCAAATACAACCGATGGAATCAAACAAGTTTGGAACGTAGATCGACTGTGGGAAATTGCCAGAGAACTGCCTGTCAAAGATGTGCCGTTGGCGAGCATATCCAATCTGGATGAGGTTTCCTGGTTTGGGGATATTCCCAGTGCACATCCAACCTGCAGACGGGTTGCCGATCACGCAAAACGGATCTACGAAGCCACATTCGATCACCCCATAATTTTATCCTCCGAAGGCTGGGTCATGGACGGTATGCACCGCGTCTGCAAAGCCTACCTGCTTGGATGGCAGACGATCAAAGCCGTGCAGTTCATCCACAACCCAGAACCAGATGAGACGATAGATCACCAGACAGATTCTGATAATTTATAATCAATGCAGCTCGATCAGATAATACACATGGAGATTTCCAATGTCCGAACATGTGACTCACGAAGTATTAAAGGGATTTCTGGAAGCGTTCAACCGCCACGATCTGAATGCCATCATGGATTATTTCGCAGACGATTGCGTCTTCTACATGCCAAGAGGAGCCAAGCCGCGCGGTGATAAATACGTGGGCAAGGATGAGGTCCGCGCGGGCCTTGCAAAACGATTTGAGGGAATTCCAGATGTACATTACGGAAATGACCAGCACTGGGCGGGTGATAATTTCGGGGTCTCTGAATGGACACTGACAGGCACGTCCACATCAGGAAAGCCTATTGAAGTGCGGGGAGTAGACCTGCTTGAGTTCTCTCAAGGCAAGATCATCCGCAAAGATTCTTTCTGGAAAATAGTTGAATAGCCAGCAGACAACAAGGACGAGATCAATGCAGAAAATCAAATGGTTCTTTACACGCCTCAAATACAATCCATATATCCAGAGAGCCTTATCAAGTTTGGAAAAAGCACGAACAGCCTTGAAAATTGAAAGGATGAATCTTGGCATCCTTGTTTTTTATACAATCATTATCTTTGCCTCACAAATCATATTTCACCTGCAAAAAGCCAACGGCACATTGCTCCCCTCATCCTCCTTCTTTTGGCAGTTATTTTCCTGGATGATGACAGGCTACACTGGCTTCATGCTTTATCTCGGCTTTCGTCACGAAACTCGAATTCCAAATCGTTTCACCCTTACAGAGTCCATATTCACAGCCATTGCCATTGCGGGAATTGTTCTGCTTTCAGGAGTCGGTATTGGAAAACTGACATGGTTGTTAGCTGGCGGAATCCAAACAGAGAAAGACCTTGTTACTGTTGGTTCACTTTGTTCAACTCCAACTTCCATAAAAAGCACCAATTCATGCAAAAACTGCGCAGGCAATTTAATTCTCTATAATACGCGCATCAAAAATCTTGAAAAGGTCAACGAAGATTACAACCTCCAGACTGTCAACCATCTTGATCAGGCGGAATATATTGCCTGCATAGACAGCACCACTCATGTGGAAGAGATCTGCAAATATGAAAAAGGTGATGAATACACTATGAGCTATGAAACAGTCACAGTGCGTGTGTTTTCCCTGCTCACTGGAAAACAGCAAGGGACAGACTCATATCTGGCGGCAGCCGCCCCAGGATGTCCTTTTTTTGTCACCACAACAAACGGAGTCAGTGACTTCCCATATCTCACGGAGGTTGAAAAAGACTCTATTTATCAGGCAATTGAGAATAAATTAAAGTAATGAGCATTTCTTTATTGGATAAGTTGAAAAGGAGAGACAATGAAAAACGACAAAGTTGGTTTCACTTCGATCGATGAATACATTGCAACCTTCCCCAAAGCCACCCAGAACATCCTGCAAGAAGTACGGGCAACCATCCGAGCCGCCGCACCTGACGCAGAAGAAAAAATAAGTTATCAAATGCCTACTTTCTTTTTGAAAGGCAATTTGGTTCACTTTGCCGCTTATGCAAATCACATTGGGTTCTACCCAACCCCAAGCGGAATTGAAGCATTCAAAGATGAATTATCAATTTACGAAGGCGCAAAGGGTTCCGTACAATTCCCGATCGACAAACCACTGCCGCTGAAATTGATCACGAAGATCGTCAAATTTCGAGTTGCTGAAAATCTCAAAAAGGCTGAGGCGAAATCAGGCAAAAGCAAAACGAAAGTAAAGTAAAACCATATAAAAACAACCGCCTTGAAAATCAAGGCGGTTGTTTTTTCAATTTTCACTTTTGATGCCGTGCTTCGCGTTGACGCAATATCTGCTCGCGTAATTTCCCCAACCCCAGCAGGTTCAAAATACTGGAAACAAAAATATTCATACGCGCCAGCGCCGTCTGTGGATGAATGAACAGCGCCTTCGTCCATGCCGAGAGCGCGGCGGCGGGCTGATTGCCATCGAGCAGATAGCGGGCGTCCACGCGGTGAGCGGAGGCACGGGCGCGGCGTGCCACCTTTGCCAGCACAGGCGCGAGTTCGCCATCCTGTTTCACAGCCTCCAAAATGCGGAAAGCTTCGCGTCCGAACTCGGCGGCTTTGGCGCGGTTCTTGGCTTCAGCATGATAACGTGCGGCGGCCCAGGTCTGGTTGACGTGCAGCAGTTGTCCACGCTGGGCAAGTTGGATCCACAAATAATGATCGAGCAGAAAATGAAATGTTGAATCGAGTTTGAGTCCCTGCAAGGCAGAGCGGCGCATGAACACGGCGGGCTGCCCGATAATTTGGAAACACAGCAGGTCTTCGAGAGTGAGTTGTTTGTAATTCAAAGTATTGAAAGTCTTACCGTTTTCGTCCACGGCCAGCATGTTGCCATAGACCAGAACCACATCAGGATGTTCTTCAAAAACTTTCACCGCCGCACTGATCGCGCCAGATAAATAATAATCGTCCGAGTTCAACCAGGCGATGATCTCGCCAGTGGCTTTGGCAAACCCTTTATTGATCGCATCTGCCTGCCCGCTGTCTTTTTCTGAAACCCAATACGCGAGTTTATTTTCGTATTGCTTGATAATGTCCACGCTGTGGTCGGTGGAGGCACCGTCAATGACGATGTATTCTATCGATGGATGATCCTGTTCAAGAACAGAACGAAGCGTTTGTTCAAGATAAGCCGCTTGATTGTACGAAGGAGTGATGATGGATACGAGGGTCATAAGATATGCAGGGCTTACCTCAAATCGTACAACACATACCCATCCCCTTGCGCAGCAATGGGATATTGAGCAAGAATTTTTTGCAGGTCAGGCTGTTTGTCCAATTGACCAAATGCGGTCACAAGAAAATAATCCTTGCCCGCGGTGATATCTTCAAAATTTCCGTCGGCATTCTGCACGCCGCCCTGCACATCGCGCAGGTCCGTGCTCAGCGGCCACAGGCTCACCTTGCGCCAGCCCCACAGCATCAGCCGAAAACCATAATCCTGCGTCAGGCCGATCACGTTCGCGTCCGCGGGCACCGCCTCGCCCACCTCACTCCAAAACGCGGGCTCATGACGAAAATCTTCCGCAACCAAAACAGAGCGCGCGATCCACGCTTGATACCCGATCACAGCGATCACCAATGCGATGAAACCCGCGCGTCCAACCCCGCTCTGAGCTGCCACACTTTCAACCAGCGGATTCAACACTGCGGCCAATCCCAGCGCAACGATCGGGATTAGTTGAATATGATAATAACTGTGCGTGTACATTTGGAACGGCAGGGTCAAGCCATACAACACATAGCCAACCCACAAACTAATTAATAACCAGCGCATGCGCGGCGTGGCAATCAACGCACCCGCAATGCTGAGGAAGATCATCGTCAACCCGAAGAGACTGCCAATGAAGGCCAGCCACTTGGTATAAAAATCTGTACTGGAGATGAGCTTGAGCAGGGTCACAGTCCACGCGAAGAAATATTCAGTGGAGCGGCCTTGATTCAAGAGAATGTAAAAGATCAGGGCAGGCACGACCATCAACACGGCCATGAGCCATACTTGTTTTGATTTCCAGAAATCTTTTCCGAGAGTAAATAAAACCAATGCCACCGCCGCGCCTCCTGCAAAGAACGCGATCACGATCTTGACAAGTGTTGCCAAGCCAAGGAAAACTCCCGCGAGAATTGCCCACTTCCAGGTCTCTTTTGGCGAAGCGAATTGCTGCATTCCAGAGTCTTCAGACCAGCGATACAGAAAATAGATGCCGATCACAAACGCGGAAGTCATCAACGGGTCTGGCTGAAAGGAACGGCTGGCCTGCACTGAAAATGGCAGAACCAGATAATAAGCCAGTGCGATCAACGCCGCCCACGGAGATGTGGCACGGCGCATCAAATCGAACAAGGCAATGCCAGCCGCCAGCCAGAAGAAAACTTCCCAGAGGCGCGGCACCGCATAAGACTCGCCGCCTGTGACAAAATAACTCAACGCCACGATCCATTCAATGATCGGCGGTTCGTACTGTCCCACGGAGCTGGCGAATGTTTGAGTCAACGCGCGTTCTTCGTCTGTTGCGGAGGGCAGGAGTGAATAATAAATATCGCGCGCCACCAATGAATTACGCAGTTGACGTGATGGCTGAAAATCCAGGGGGGGATCGGTGATATCGAGCAGGCGCAGAACTCCGCCCAAAGTGAGGAGAATGACGAGGGTGACAAACCAGATACGAGTTGAAGAAAGAAGCGATGTTTTCATCATCAGAATAAAGAATTGTAGTCCACTTTGGGGAAGATGGTCAGCTTGCCGCCAACGGTTGCATCCAGCACTTCGCGGCCTGCGCTGCGGAAATGATCGCGCGCGAGGGCATAGCCGATCTCAGAGGTGTCGAGGTCTGGCAGCTGCCAGCGGACGCCTTTGCCAAAATAATTGGCGGCCACATGGTTGGGATCGTCGCCCTCGGAAACTACGGTTTTGTTGGCCTCGCCCTTCGAAGTGAAGTTGTGATCGACGCCGATGAGAATGACCTGCTCGAAGCCCATGTGAAACGCGAGTTGCAGTGTAACGTTGGTGACGGTGGCGCTTTCCCAAACGCGCCCGCGCACATCGCGAGAAAAACGCGGACCCGTGTAGGAGGTGTACAGAAACGTTGGAATATTTGAAAGCGGAAGTTCGGGAGAAAAATAATGATGCGAGCGCCACGCTAAAAATTTCGGCATAGGCAGCGCGAGAATATCATCATGAAATTGTTCGATGACCAGATTGTTGGTGGCGGCAAAGTAGGTGGTATGAAAACCAATTTCGGGAAAGATCACATAAATGCGATTCATGCCGAAGGTGATCTCGTTCTTCAATTTACTGAGATCGGTCTGCTTTAAGCTGGGACCATTGCCAATGATGAAGGCGCGTTTGCCTTTGTGAATATCTTTTAATTCTGCCAGCCGCCTTCTGCTCTCGCGCCGCCAGGGATGAAAATATGCGGCGGGCAATTCTGGAACACGACGAATCGAGTCGTAGGTGTCGCGGGCAATTTGCCAGACAGATGGAGAGATTATCTTTTTGAAAGTGTTTTTCATGCGGGGTTGATTTCTTTGCGTCCAATGAAGAGGATGATGAGCGTGATCAAATTAAGCAGCAGGAAGAGCAGATCGGGCAATCCGAATTGATCGAAGATCGTCAACAGAATGTTGAGAGCCAGAATAACGACCGCCAGCCTGTAGATGTTTTTCTTTTTCTTGTGGATTTGAAATGCACAGAACAACATGATGGCGGCATCGATGAATATGAGCAGCGCGTAAAACGCGTATAGCGCCGCCATCTGCGGAGCTGCGCCGATGCGCACAAAAGTAAGTATGCCCAACACCGCCAGCGTTGCGGCGGTCAACAAAAACAAATAGCGCAGCAATTGCAGGGGGGAAGTTTTCATATTACTCCGTGCTTAATCTTGCCGTTGCGCCGCCGTCGATGATCAGGGATTGGCCCGTCATAAAGGAGGATTGCTCACTATCAGCAAGAAAGTAAACGGCACTGGCGATCTCTTCTGGCGTGCCCACCCGCCCGTTGACGGTTTTGCGCGCTAGGTTATCCAGCCGTTCTTGAATGTCGCCGTGGCCTACATGTCCGCGGCTTAGGCCAGCACGCAGCATGGGCGTGTCCACTGCGCCAGGCAGAATGGCGTTGGCGCGGATGTTGTCCACTGCGAATTCAATTGCCATGGCGCGCGTCAACGCGAGCAAGCCGCCCTTGGATGCGGCATACGCGGCAATATTCGCAGAAGTCTGCACCGCGTGAACCGAGGAAACATTTACCACCGCGCCGCCATCCGCGGCTTTGAGCAATGGATAGGCCAGCTTGACCGCCATGAACGCGGAGCGCAAATTGGAAGCCATGACCGCGTCCCATTCTTCGACCGTGGTTTCCACCAAAGGCTTCGCCACCTGCATGGCCGCGTTATTGACCAGCGCATTCAGCGTTTCTGTGAACGCATGCGCCTGCTCAAAGATGGCTTGCATATCTTCAGGATGGGCAATGTTCGACTGAATGAAAAGCCCGTTGGCTGGAAAATCTTCGCCAAAGAGATTCTTGTCCACGCCGATAACGCGCCAGCCTTTTTGGAAAAAGAGTTGTACGGTTGCACGGCCAATACCACCCGCCGCACCTGTGATGAGAACTGTTTTTGTCATAGGGTTATCTTTCAAAATAATTCTGGAATGCAGGAGCTTGCTCCTGCCGTTTCATAGACTCAAGAATAATACTATTTATTTATTCGATATGGGCGTGTGAAATTTTCCTAATACACCAGCCCCAACCCTTCAACCAAATTCTTGATCGTGTTCCAGTGGATCCTTTCCCACGCGGTTGGGCTGGAATTCGAGTTGTGTGGGGCGAGCATGACGTTGTCCATTTTTAGCAGTGGACTATCAAGCGGAAGCGGCTCATGCTCGAAGACGTCCAAAGCTGCGCCTCCCACCTGACCTGAGCGGAGTGCGGCGATAAGGGCATTTTCATCCACGATGGGACCGCGGGCGGTGTTGATCAGCACTGCGGAAGATTTCATCTTCGCGAGAGTTGTGGAATTGATCAAGTGATGCGATGTGGAATTCAGATCGCAGTTGACACTGACGAAATCAGAATCAGAGAGCAGTGAATCGAGATCGGTCATGTGAATGCCAGATTCGTTGACGAAGACATGGTCGATGTCAACAATATCCGTGCCGAGGACTTTCATGCCAAAGGCTTTGGCGCGGCGCGTAACAGCCTTGCCGATATTCCCAATGCCAATAACGCCCAGCGTACATTCGCTTAATGCTTTCCCTGGGATCTTTTCCCATTCACCGCGTTTCATAGCCGCATCCATCCACGGGCCTCTTCTGGCGAAGGCAAGCATGTAGCCGAGGACAGTATCCGCCACGGGAGTGGTGAAGGCATTTGGCGTTCGGCAGAGTCTGATGTCGAAACGGGAGCAGGCTTCGGCGTCGATCGAATCGACTCCTGTCCCCCACTTGGAGATGACTTTCAGGCGCGGGGAACAGGCTTCGAGCACGCGCGCTGTGTAGCGGTCATCGCCGCAAACGGCACCATCGAATTGACCCGCGTATTTGAGCAGGTCTGCCTCTTCCATGCGTTCCTGCACATCAGGGACGATCAACTCAAGATCATATTTTTCAAACACAGGTTTGAAACGGTCCAAAAATGGAAGCATGTAGGGGGCGGTGAGAAGAACTGTGTATTTCATTTAATTTCCTGACGGCCCGCAAGGATAGGGAACTTCACTAAATTCGTAAAGTTTTGGAACGGGCGAGAAATAACTTACATCTTCGAGAATATCATAATTGCCGCCGAAATAAGTGTTAAATACAAGGCGGAAAATATTGACGGGTGAAATTTCAGGATAGAGCACATCCGCATGGCCAGGGAAATTGATGGCGGTGATATTCCAAAAGCGTTTGTCTTTGGGCTGCAACCAGGGACCATGATCGCCCTGAATGATGATGATCGGCGGTGTTTCAGAATTTGCCATGATCGTATCGATGGCTTCGAGCATATTCTTGTTGAGATATTGCAATTGATTCACATATCCCTTTTGATACATGTCCGCGGGATACATGCGCTGCTCGTTCCAAAAATCTGGCGGATACGTGGGGTTGCCTTCAGGGTCAAACACGAACGGCGGATGCGGCGAGATCAAGTGGATGTATGAAAAAGTAGGCTGTGGCATTTTCGAAACATCATCCATCGTATCGAACACATACGTAAAACGGTCACGGAAGCCAACGCCCAAAAGATAATCGGGGTCCACCAGTCCAAGGTCCTGTGCGTAGCGTCCCAGCGTTGTGCGCAGGAATAGGCCTTCGAAATCTGTCATCCCTGAAGAGATCGGCGGCGGACTCATAAAATGATCGGCATCATTCAATTCGAGCCAGGCAAAGCCTGTGGCGTAATTGACGGTTTCATAGCCCATCTCTTCAAAGTTATAACGAACCGCGCTATGCTTCAACGCATCCCATAACAGGCGACGCGCTGTGCTGTCAGGCTTAAAGGTATCGCTCAACTCTGGGAGATACGACATATTCAGCGAAGAGGTCAGTGACACTTCGGTGCGCACGTAATTGCTTTGACTGCACATGGCAACATAAAATCCGCGCTTTTCCAATTCGCCTAGAAACTCACTATTGTCAAAGCCATAGGCGCGGTATAAAAGATCGCCGCGTCCATAGGAATCGAGCAGGAAGAAATATACATCAGGCGGGTTCGCAGGAGCAACCAGGTCCGCTTGAATTGGCGCGCTGGGAATGGCAAGGTAATGTCCATTACGCGGCTGGATCTGTGAAATGACCTGCCAGCCCGCCATTGCCACCAAAGCCAGCGCCATCGTATTCAACGTGGAAGCCGACCCAATAAAGGTCAACTTGGGGCGCGTTGCCCAGAAGATCGCAGCATGGAACAAAACGATCCAACCCATGGCCAGCCATTTGGTGTAGCCCATATCTGGATATTGATCGTCGATCGCCATATAGGCATGCCCATAGGTGAAGAACAAAACCAGCAGTAAGCTGGTAAAAAAAGCAGCCTTGTGCAATTGACGGCGGAATAACAGCCAGACCAGTAAGAACACCAATCCGCCAAACGCCACCGAGATCACCAAAGGGCGAACCCCCGCCGCAGACTGAACCTGTCCCACATTTGTGGAGAGCAGCCCCAGCACAGGATAGACACTAAAGATAAAAGGATACCAGGGCGCGTTGAATAACTTGGAGAAAAAACTTTTCATAAACTAATATTTATCCCGAAAAAATTTATTTGCAAACGTTCTTTTCTAAAACCGCTTTTACATCATCGCTCAGCGACTCTTGCTGCATAAAGCCTGTCATGATCTCGCATACCTGCACGCGCAAAAATTTATCAGTGGCGATCAACTTCGCTGTGCTACGCACCTGATCCACATCTCCAAGCACGGCAGAGGCTTGCAGGAACGGCATCCACTCCAGGCCATCTTCTGGATATTGCCCGTTGTTCAGGGCTTCTTTTAACAGCGCAGGGATCTGCTCCCACTCACCGCGTTGACGGGCCAGGTCCGCTTTTTGATAGTAATAGCACCAGCCATGCGCAGGCTCTTCACCAAACACACTCGCAGGCGGAGTTTGAAACTCGCCATCAAGAACTACATTTTCCAAACGCGAGAACGGCGCAACCAGCAGCAATCTCTGCTGATCGTTTGGGGACAACTCAGGCACATCCCCATTGATAAAGCGCACACATCCATTTGAAGAAGTCTGGATCATCACCAGCACATTTCCAAAATCACGTTCCAGATAATTTCCACGGCGCAGCGGCGTTTCCACTCCGCCATTGGTGATGATCTGCAAGACAACATTATCCGCCAGCACAGCGGCAGGCAGTTTCACACGCAGCTCTTCGCCATTCTGCTGTTCAGGATAATAGATCAAATTCGCGGGACCCCAAATAAAATAATCCTCGCTCAACGGGCTGCCTGGGTAGGACGCGATCAACGTGGTGCCTTCTTTGATCTGCGGCGCACGCCATGCCGCCTGCCACCAAAAATTACGCGTGGCTTCAGTCTCACTCACAACCCGCATCGCATTGCCATGATGCGTCAACACAGCGATCATCACAAAGAACCCCGTCACCGCAACCTTCAACGAACGCAATGAAATCTTATCGATGATGACGGAAAATAAAATTGCAACACCCACAGAAGATGCCAGCGTATAACGTGAATAATCAGGCAGGATGACATGCCGATTCACAAAGATGACGGGGATCAACCCTGCAACAATGGTGACGAGTGCCGCAATCCCCTGCTCCCGCATCGCACTGGACCCGTCGCCTGATTCTGTTTCAACTTCATTCTCCCCACCTCGGCGAAAGACCGCCGCCACAACCAGCGCCGCCAGCAAGGCAAGCCCAAAGCCAATGTACGCATCACGCAAGCGTAACAAAAAAGCGACATTGTTCAACGGCAAAGCCCAGGCTACGATCACAACCTTGAATACATCCTGGATCAAATAATTCAGCCACCACAACCCAGTCAACGGGGAGGTGAACAGGGAGGATAATTGCAAACTTACATCGGTTGCTTTTCGCTCAGCCTCGAAGAAAAATAAACGCCAGACCAAAAATCCGCCAGCGCTGACCATGAAAGGGACAAACGCCCGCACCGCAGCAGATAACCGCGCAGAAATTGTCTTTTCGTGATCGCGCCAAAAAAACAGACCTACCGCAACTAAACGCAGCGCCTCGAAACCGATAAAGTATTCCACCAGCCCAAGATATATCCACCCGAGCAGAATAGACACGATCGTATAAACCCAGCGCTCCACTGGCTTCACAGATCGGATCGCCTTCACCGTCAACGCCACAGAGAACATTCCGCACGCCAAACTGAATATCTGCGATTGATAATCGATCGGGTTTACCTGCGAGAGAAAGCCTGGATACACTAAAAACAGGATCGCCGCAAGCAGATTACCCGTTTGGCGCTTCGGCCAGAGTTGGTTGCACAGCCACAGCAAACCGATCCCGCTCAGCACACGAAAGACGAATGCACTGACGTGAAAATAAAACGGATTCATCCCAAACAGCGAAAAAGCCGCCTGCATCAAATATCCGCGTAATGGGCGGTCAATGCTAAAGACCTCGTGGAAGAAATCCGCGCCGCCCACGTAGCCGTCGTACATCAAGTACCAATCATCATTTATGTAGCCAAGTTTTGAGATCATCGGCAAATAAGTAATTGCCGCAACCAAAACAAGGACGAGCAGGCCAAACCAGTTCTTTTTCTGCATGAATTATTTCTCTTGTGAAAGCTTTCTCTTCATCAAAAAGTCTGTGATTTCAAAATCCAATTCTTCGTCGATATCCCAGGCTTCGTCTCTATCTATTTCGAGCATGAAAGGCCTGTCACCCACTCGGTGATGTTTTCTTGCAAGATTCTCGCGGGTGAAAAGGTACAGACATGAATTCTCTTCATAGACGGGCGGCAGATCCTGCGTTTGAATTAACACGGCAGGGTCATGATTGATCGCACGGCCATCCTGAAAATATAAACGCGTCTGCAAACGGGTGACAGAAAAAAGCGAATCGTATTTTGGATATTCGGCAAAGAAAGTTCTAATGCCTTGTGAGATCGTCTCCGCTTTCAACAGCGGATTCGTTGAATGGGTCTGCAAATAAAATTCCGCATCCACTTGTGCCGTGTCGTGCAGGAGAATGTCGTTCATGGGCACATCGTCGGCACGGAGATGCTCGGGTCGTTGGATCAGCTTCACGCTGGGAAAGAAGCGGCGCACTCCATCCATCACAGGCTCGGAGTCGGTATCCACCATCACCGTGTCAATTTCTGGCACAGCGAGCAGTGTTTCGATGATGTGATGAAAAAGGGGTTTGCCCGCAAGCGGGCGGTAATTTTTGCCAGGCACACGCTGGCTATGGTGGCGCATGGGGACAAGGGCGGCGAGTTTCATGCCCCCTATTTTATACCCTTAATGGGCACTACGTCTTACAACGTCAAAGCCATTTGCCACTGTGAAATGTCTTCGCGCCGCATGCCCACCTCATCAAAGACCGCGCAGATCTCTTCTGGATAAATGGCGGGGACGTGCCAAGTCTTATTTGGGAAACGGGCGAACAGAGCACGCATCAACACTGGGCTTAGGCCTGCTCCACGGGAACTGGTTTTTACCAACACTGACGCAATGGACACGTGCTCTGCCTCGGGATTGCTGATGAGACAATAGGCATCATGCAGGCGAAAGGCGCGCGCGGGCGGCGTGTGCTGTACGATGCTTGCACCTGAAAGCTGCCAGGGCAGATCTTTGAGGCCATGATACGTAACCAAACGCGCCAGTTCGCGAATATCCACTTCTTGCAATTCGTCTTTTGAATCAGCTGATGGATTCTCAATTTTGTAACCCAGCAATCTTCTAACAATTTTGAACCCGACTTTTTGATAGAGCTTCACGCCCGCTGTATTTTGTTCGATCACTTCGAGCAGCATTTCCCTGTCGCCGCGCATACGCGCCTCTTCAACGAGATGCTGCATGGCCCAAGTGCCTGCACCATTACTGCGCGAATGAGACACAATGCCCATGGCCGCAAGGCGGCTCGTCCAACCGCGGCGTGCGATGAGCGCCACACCAATCGGCTCGCCGTCCTTGAACAGCAGGCGGCTTTCGGTCAGATCGATTCCATCACGGCGCATCATAGTGAGTAAAGTTGTATCATCAACAAAAATGGGAATGAAATATCCTTCAAAACCGCGCGTGAGCAGGTCTGCAATTTCTGAGATGGAAAATTCTGAAGCGGATCGAAAGAAGAAGAGGGACATGCTGAAATCTTACAGTTTCTTACTCATGTTCACGCTTGTGGTTTCATAGCCAACAGCCTCATATAAATTCCGCGCAACTTTGTTGGAGCCGAAAACATGTAACCCGATGGCTTTCAAGCCAAGTTCGCGCGCCTTTTCTTCGATCAGGAGCATGGCCTGTTTGCCGTAACCTTTGCCGCGCTGGTCTTCTTCCACATATAGCTCGAAGATAAAACCATCTTTTGTGGGGCGATCTGGGTTTGCACGCAGCCAGATCAAACCAACGGCTTGCTCACCATCGTATAAAGTATAGAGATAGTGATCTTTAGTCTGCACGCCCTGGGGTAGCAACTCTTCAAATTCCTTGCGCGATCTTTCCAACGCTTCAGATTCGGCCCACTGCCCCGCGCGGACTTTGTCCGCTGCATAATCGGGGATTGTACGGTTAAGAAATGCATCATATTCAACTTGGGTCATGGGGAGTAATTTTGACATGGGCTGGATTATACCGAAAGAAAACAATTACAGTCTCTGGAATCCATGCTTCTTTCAGGAATTCTGATCAGGCATTCACGAACCACGCAGCCCCATAAATATTGATCACGATGCTGAGTATCAACAAAACAATAAAATGCCAGGGTATTTTTTTTTCGAACGACAAAGCCATTAATGCAATGATTGGAATAATTGAATCCAGAATATAGCGATACCCGAACTGGTCTGCACCTGTATTGTGATACAACATGAGCAATGCGAAATTAAAGAATATCGCAGCCCATGCACCAAGAATCCACCACTTGATTTCATAGCGACGCAGCAGATAGATCAACGGCGGCGTGGACAGAAAAACGCTCATCCCCGCCTTGGCTGGGGAGAACAGCCAGACACTGCCCCACTGTATCTTCGGCAAATACAAAAACATGACTTCAAGGTTGTATAAAATATATCGTGGAGAAAAAAGGCCATACACCTGTGCATTTTTAACAATCGTAGGATCCCCATTGATGGTGGTATATCCAAAATCCATAAAGTCATCAAAGCGGGCATAGTTATAGAGCAGCAGCCCCACAACCGCCAGCCCCACTGGAATTGCAGATTTTATAGACCAGGCCAGCATTTGTTTAAAGTCAACGCGAATGCCTTTTTCTTTCATGATCTGCATGGCAATTGCAAATACAAAGGGCCAGGTCATCAGGCTGTTCGGACGGGCGCCGATAGCCAGTCCCAACCCAAGCCCGACAAACAACGGTGACCACGATTTGAGTGACGCCAAAATCGAAAAAACCAGAAATGTGACTGTAAGGATCTGGCTGACAAACCACATACCACCATTGATACCAACCCAAAGATGATTTGTGCCAAAGCCAAACAATACAACCAACCAAAGCGCAGTACCTTGTGAGATCTTAATCCACTGACGCTTGATAAATTGTTCCAATATTAGAAAGACAAAAAACACATTAAGGGCGCTGAAGAACATGGAAACATCACCCATGTGAATATCCTGAGCCTTAACAAAAAGCATAAGGGGCATCAGAATTACCGCAGGGATAGGCGGATTGGGAACATACCACTTCCCCTGGTACAAAGTTAAATCATGCGCCAGACCAGGCTTGGACGGATCTGGAATATACAGCTTTCCGTTGACAAATTGTTCAGCCAATACATTCCAGTATTCATACCTGCCCTTATGCACCCAATCGACCCAGGTGGCTACGTGCCCATACAACACGAACGCAATAAGGAAAATACCGATCAGAAGAAAAGAACGATCCAATGCGGCTTTATACCAACCATCTGGAGCGTACTCACTTACCAGTGCCCACACGAACAGAAAAACGCCCAATCCCAACAATGACGGCTCAAAGTGCCTGAGAGACAAAACATAAGCAGCTTCGCGATAGTACATTACAACAAGAATATAGGCCGATAAAAATAACAGTACCCAAACCACAGTTTTAAGTGGGGAGAACAGATCTTTCAGCACATTCTTGTAGAGGGTGGCAGTCAACGCGATCAATAAAATTCCAGCCAAAAACACCCAAAGCAGTAAACTGCTCAAACGAACAAGGATGCCGATATACGAGGCAAATCCTTCGGCAACCGGCATAAGGGTCAACGCCAAAGATGCCCCAGAAAATAAAACTGCTACATATAATCCCGTCACAACTGCATACAGCCCTGTCTTTGTGGAGAAAACGGAAGTCAGTCTCTTTGAAAAATTCTCCTGCCAGGGCCAGATATGGGTTATGGACGAAACAACAGCCAAAAGATTGCCTGCCAGCAAAACAACAAAGACCACACCAACCATAAACCTTGCAAGAGACATGCCAAACAAAAATCTGTTTTCAGGCTCGGAAGGCTGGCTAAAAAAATAAACAGCAAGAATAATGCCGATGACAAAAATGGCGCTCAGATAAAACACAATGGTAGATTTTTGGTTTTTGGAAGGCATTCAGGTTCCTTGAATTCAAAACAAGATCGCAAAAGAATTATTTCTGATTATACCGAATAGGCTCCACATCCCTCTTTTCGCCATCTTTCTTCTTTCTCTCGCGCGCATAATAAAATGTCTCACGCAATTGCGGCGTGACCAAACTGGTTTCACGGTGTCCCAGGCGGGTACCGTGGAATTGCATCGTACGAAACCAGAAGATGGAGGAGATATTTTTCAGCAGTACACGCTCGCGCGCGGCGTGCCAGAGATCGCTCAAAATATTGGTGATGGTCAGGCGCAGGAAATCATAAAAGTTGAAATGTGCTTCGGGATAAATTTTACGCAAGGCCATCGCTTCACGGCGGTAACGGTTATAGACTCCACGCGGCGTTTCGTTGTGGACATGAATGATCTCG
>JAVBXV010000431.1 GCA_030824405.1 Anaerolineales bacterium
TGCCAATATCAATTCCTGCGCGCTCCAATCGTTTGCCCTGTTCAATGTGCAATTCCAAATATCCCGCAACCGTTTCTTTCGAACGGCCCGCCCCCAGCAAGCCTTCTTCAAACAACCCCGCGCGCGCCAGGCCTGCCGCAAAATTTTCACGTCCGCTGTATGGGTTTTGCAGATCATTTTGACGTAGATGCCCCGCCAGCGCACTGCTCCCAAGCAGACTCAAATGCGTGCCTTCTTCATCTGTAAAATCGATCGCTTCCATATTTAACCGCAGCTTGGTCCCGTTTTCTTTGACAGTTCGCAACACTTCGAGAGCCGCCACCACGCCGAGAGCGCCGTCAAACCGTCCGCCGTTGGGGACGGAATCAAGATGGGAGCCGAACAACAATGTTGGGACATTCAACTTCCCACACGCCAGAAACGCGGAATGATTGCCTGCGCCGTCTGTGCGAAATTCAAAACCAGAGGCTTCGATCTGCTCACGAAACCATTTGCGCGCAAGCAGATGCTCTTCGCTAAATGTGACACGGCTCACGCCGCCGTCGCCCGTAGCACCGATCAAGGCCAGTTGATTAAACGTATCCAGCATACGGTCGGGGTTGATGCGAAAAGTCGAAAATGATTCGGTCATGGTATAGCCTCCAGGAATGTGTCGCACCTGACTAAACGGGGCAACCCTATCATATAACAAAAAACTGGAAACGAGCATACTCTCGTTTCCAGTTTTTATGTGTTATGCAATTACTTGGTTTTGATGGTGATGGTCTTGGGCTTGGCTTCCTCGGCCTTTGGCAGGGTGATGGTGACGACGCCGTTCTCAAATTCGGCGCGGGCTTTATCCGCGATCACCTCAGTGGGCAGCGCAACGGATCGTTCAAACATGCCCCAGCGTTGCTCGCGAATATGATATGCCTTTTCCTTGGTCTCTTCTTTTTGCCTGACCTCGCCCTTGATGGTGAGGATCTCGCCTGTGACATTGATCTGCACTTCTTCGGCTTTGACACCAGGGATCGAAGCCTTGACGACAACTTCGTTGTCGGTCTGGTACATATCAATAGCAGGCACAGACCAGGCATTGCCATTGCCGCTCAACCGAAGCGGCTGGGTGAGGGCGTCATCGAAAAGGCGATCCATGGCCTCTCTCAACGTCATCATCTCACGAGCGGGTTCCCAACGAATTAAATTGGACATAGGTACCTCCTTTTAGGAATGTTTATTTTGAACCACACCTTTAATTTAAAACGTCTGCGTTAAAAAAACGCAGACGTTTTGTAAAATTTTCGTTAAAAAACTGGTTATTCTTTTGAACGTTTGTAATCTACAAATCGATATCCCACGCCGCGCTCGGTGAGAATATACTGCGGGTCGGCAGGGTCCTTCTCCAGTTTTTGGCGAAGGTAGTTGATGTACAGGCGCACATAATGCGGCTCGTCACGATATTCGTATCCCCACACTTTTTGAAGCAGTTGGTCGTGCGAAACCACCCAGCCCGCATTCTGCACAAGATGGAAAAGCAGACGGTATTCGGTTGGGCGAAGTTTGACGAGTTTGCCTTCCAACCAGATCTCACGGCGGTCAAAGTCAATTTTGAGGCGCTTGTCAATTTCGAGCAGACCGTGCATCGAGCCTGTGGCTCCCTCGGTACGGCGAAGAACCGCCTTAACACGGCTGACCAATTCACGCGGACTGAACGGCTTGGTGACATAATCATCCGCGCCGCGTTCGAGGCCGCGCACACGATCATCCTCTTCGCCCTTGGCAGTCAGCATGATCACGGGCACGTTGGTGATCTCGCGGATGGTTTCAAGCACTTCAAAACCATCGAGATCGGGCATCATCACATCGAGCAGAATAAGGTCTGGTGTAACATCGCGCAACTTCTGAATAGCCTGCTTGCCATTAAATGCTTCGGCCACCTGAAACCCGTCATGCTCCAGGTTCATGCGGATGAAGCGCACCATACGCTCTTCATCATCAACAACAAGAATACGGCGTCTTTCCAAAGCTTCTGAAGACATATTACTCCCTTACGAAACCAATGATCTTATCCTCATCAGTACCGTCCATTATTTCGATAAAACTCACCTTTGACAGAGGCCACATAACCCTGGTGACATTGTTGTCAACATAGTGCAAATCCTTGCCATCTTTCTGGCGGGGATTAATGATGGTGATGAGGGTATCGGTCGGCTTGGGCAATTCCTCCACCTCCCCCATAATGGAGGCTTCCCCGGACACATGAAGAATTACTGAATGAGCCATTGTATTTTCCTTTTCTATATTATGAATTCTTGATCAATATCTGGATCTTTAGTTTTCCCAATGCAACAATATCACCGTGATTGACGGTCTGTTCAGCATTGGGCTGCATACGTTTACCGTTGACATATGTGCCATTTGCAGAGCCAAGGTCCATGAGCACCACGCGGCCTGCATCACGTTTTAGAACTGCGTGCAGGCGGGAAACACCACCTGCATAAGCCTGGTAGGGGGAAAGATCCACATCCGGCATAATGGGCTGTCCTTCACTAATACGCCCAAGTGTAAATTCGTTCCGTGAGGAAAGCGGCAACACCTGCCCGGTATCCAACAAGTGCAGGCTGCCCCACGCATCCCCGCCATCGAACGACTGATATTGATCGTTTTTTTCTACA
Organism: Anaerolineales bacterium; assembly: GCA_030824405.1. GTDB lineage: Bacteria > Chloroflexota > Anaerolineae > Anaerolineales > Villigracilaceae > Villigracilis. The sequence continues at coordinate 2,655 of JAVBXV010000431.1, forward strand.
GTTGGGGTACCGCCGACCTGTCCAGTGGTGATGGTTTGGGTAGTGAGATTATCCTTACCAATAAGTTGAGCGCCGCACTCGGCACAGAACATTGACCCAGCCATATTGTCATGCTTGCAATTGGAACAAACGATCATTTTATTTTCTCCTTCACGCCACCCAGCAGGAGTGCACGCGTGCTGTATTTGATATCTTTATTGCCAGTAGCACTCCAGGCGTGCATACGTTCCAGATTTTCTGCTTCGATCAAGGCTGTCTTGGCAAGAGATCTTTCTCCCTGCGAAAGCAAATGAGTTGCAAGATTTTGAAGATGACGGGCGGCTGAGGAATACTCACCGCTTTCCGCAGAGACGCGGGCGCGTTCCTGCATTCGGTACAGGGTCAGGCGCGAAAGCGCACTTAAGATATGGGTAG
>JAVBXV010000100.1 GCA_030824405.1 Anaerolineales bacterium
TGATCTCGCTTAAAGAATCTACAAACAATTTAGTTTGAGCAGTGCGAGGGCCGAGTGCATCGTTGATCACGAGATAATCTGCCTGAGCCAAACGCTCCAGCATGGACGGCATGCCTGGTTCTTCCATGAACAACGGATTCAGAATAATGGTTTGCCCTGGGAAAAAATAAGAGAATGGGCCGCGGCCACGGAACGAAAGCACTTTGAGAGTTTCAGCATTGGGTTTTTCAGAAAGATAAGCAGCGGCATATTCAAAGCCCTCTCCGTAATCTGAAAGCCCAGTCTGAAGCATGGGGTTGGTGTAAGTATAGTAATACGGGTGGAATGCGTACGCACTGGCCAATTGAAAAACGATCAAAGCCGCCGCGCTTCCTACAAAAAATCCACGGCTGCTGAATGAGCCTTTTTTAGCGGCGAGCCAGCCAAACAAAACGCACCAACCCAACGCCGCGATCACATCCATGCTGACATGGCTCGCCATGATGTAATGCGAAGAGTTACGTCCCTGTGCGGCGCTAAAGAGAATGATAAACATGGCCGCATTGACGAAAACATACAGCATCAACTTGTTGATCTTTGACGACGGCGCGCCATCTCCACGCAGGAACAAAGAAGCAGCAGCAAGCAACACGCCCAGCCATGCAATGGGAGTTTCCTTACGAACGATCTGGTTAATGAAACTTCTGATGGAGCCGCCCATCGAATCAAGACTGAACGTGGAAGGCTGTAACTCCTGTGTCACTTGCAGGCGCGCACCCTGAAACGCGTAACTGAACGCATTGCCGTACACTTCATATAACATCTTCCCCGGGGCAACCCACATCCCTGGCCAAAGCACAAAATAAACAGCGCACAATTGAACGAACCAAAGACCAAATATTTTCAAGTGGTCAAGCAGTGCAGAGCGAAAGCCGCGCGCCTTTGAGTTTTCAAAAACAGAGACCGCCAGCATTAATGCAACGACGGGGAACATCGCCATCGCAGAGGATTTGGTCAACTGCGCCAGGGCGGCGGAGGCGGCGGAGATCAGCAGGTAGTACCATTTGCGTTCATATTCCAGATAGGCCATCAACCCAAAAATGGATGCCAGTACAAAGAATGCCACCATGGATTCATGGCTGAGCACGCGTGAATGTCCAAGGAAATAGGGCGCGCTGGAGACCAAAGCGGTGACAAGAAATGCCTTTTCATCTCCAAGAAAGATGGAAAGCAAATAAAAAATAACCAGCGCGAACAATACGATCAGCGCCACTTGAAACAGGCGGCTGAGATATAACAAGTACATGGGGTCATGTCCATACTCAATGAGGAAAGGATCGAATTGTTCCTTGTCCACATCGAAGTAGCCTTGGCCGTATCCGCGGTAATCGGGGAAATCCACTAGAAAAGCGACGGTGACAAATGACATGGTGGTTACCGCAGGATGGTATTCATAGACGGTGTTTTCCAACTCACGCTGGCCCAACGCATAATAATAATTGGCGCCCACGGAAAGCCAGAACGGCTCGTCGATCGTGACGAAGGATTTCAGCGAGGAAAGACGCGGCACAATGGTCAGCCCAAGCAAAAGCAATACAAGAATGGCTTTGCGAAAATTCATTTTTTATTACTCACTGAAAAAACTGGATGGGATATCAGACACACGATAGATCGCCACATACTGCCTGCCATTCAGGTCAATGACATGCTCGGGAGTGATCTCTTTCAAAAGCGGCAGACGCTCTTCCAACCCTTCGTAGATGACGAGATATTCTGCCTGTTGAAGGTTTTCGATCAACTGGGTTTTGTCGTCAAACAAGATGGGCTTGAATAGCAGGGTTTTGCCTGGATAGTAATAGCTAAAACTGCGTCCAAAATAAACGAGGGCAGTTTCATTTTCAGCATTGGGTTTGGCCGCCAGATACGCCGCGGCTTCCTCCATGCGTTCGCCATAAAAGAAGTTGGCAGGTTGCCCCGAAAGTGCCATGAGCGGATTGATATATGTATAAAAATATGGCGCGGTATAAAAAAGCGGATATGCCTGCGCGATCAACAGCACTGCGAATAAAACAGCTTGTGTAGAAAATTTATTCACCCATTGAAAGGACTGCGCCAGCCATCTGAATGCGTAGACCCAACCCAGTGCTGCGGCAAACTCAAACCCGTAATATGCGGCCAGAATGTAATGCGGTTGGTCACGTCCCTGCACAATGGCAAACATACCAATACAGGCAAAGGCTTCGAGGAGCAGGAAAGCGATCAGGTATTTGGCGAGCGCGGGGATCAACGCTTTATTTTTATGGAAAAGAAAAACGACCGAAAGCAAAAGTCCCAGCCATGTGATGGGCGTGGTGCGCCAGATAATGGAAAGGAGCAAAGTTGTGAAGCCCAAACTGGTTGAGGCCAGGCTAAAACTGGAAGGTTCCAATTCCTGTGTGACGGAAAGCCGCGCACCTTGAAAAGCATAACTAAAGGCATTGCCGTAGACTTCGTAGAGCATCTTGCCTGGGTCCACCCACATGCCTGGCCAAGCGATGAAATAAACAAGCAGGAAGAGTCCGATCCATGCGCCGTAGGTTTTGAGAAAACTTATGATCGCGGCGGATATTTTTTTGTCAGTACGCCATTGGGTGAACGCGAGCACAAAGACCATGACTGCGACAACTGGGAACAAAACAATACTTGAGGACTTGGTCAGGTTTGCAAAGGCGGCGGCAGATGCCGATAGGATTAACAGAGCAGGCGCGGGCTTATGGAAAAGATGCGCTGTCATCGCGAGGATGGTGAGCAGGGAGAAGAGTCCCACCATGCTTTCGTGATTCAACATGCGCGATTGTCCAAATAAATAGGGCGCAAAGGAAGTGAGCAGCACAGCCGCCAGAGCGGTCCATTCGCCGAGCATGGATCTTAAGAGAAGGAAGGCAACGACAAACAAGAATACATTCAGCAGCACTTGGAAGAAACGTGTCCACCATAAAAGTGCAAGCGGGTTCTTTCCGTGTTCAACAAGGTAGGTGTCAAAACTTGTTTTTTCCTGCTGGAAGTACCCGTTCATCAGGCCGCGATATTCGGGGAAGTAGGCGAGCATGGCTGCGGTACCGATCCACATGGTGGTGACGGCGGGGTGATATTCATAAACAGTATTCTCAAGCTCGCCATGTGTGAGAGCATAATAATAATTTGCGCCAACCACCAGCCAGAAGGGCTCATCTGCGGCAGTAAATTTGACAAGGTCTGCCATGCGCGGCAGAAGCATGGATGCGATAACCAGCGCTGCGATCAAGATACGAATTGATTTTTTCATGGTTGAAAGATTATACCAAGCGGAGTGACGACCCAAAAACAGCCGCTGGCATTTTTGTTAAATTCACCGCTACAGGCCTTTAAATATAGTAGACTGTTTACAAGGTAATCTTCATGTTTGAATTTACTGCCATCTCCGTAATTATTTTTATCGCAACTGTAATCAACTCTGTGGTTTCCTATATTAGCTGGCAGAGAAGAAAGACACAGAGCGGTATGTATTTTTCGCTGGGCATGATGGGAGTGACGCTCTGGACGCTGGCGGCAGCGCTGGACTATGCGGCGGTTCCACTCTCTCTGAAAATTTTATTTGCCAAGATCGAACCCATAGGCTATCTAAGCGCGCTATCCTTATTTGCACTGTTTGCCCTTTCCTATGCGGGTTATGACGAGTGGGTACAAAAAAAATGGGTGCGGGCTGTTTTTGTGCTCATCCCAATAATAAATGTCCTGCTGATCGCAACCAACGAACTTCACGGATGGGTATGGACTGGGTTTGAAAAAAGCGCCAACAATGTCTACATCTTCAAGCATGGGCCTGGGTTTCCCTGGGTGGCGGGTACCAGCCATCTGTTGACAGTGATCATCATCATTAATTTATGGCTGGCATCCCGCAAAGGTTCAGAGATCTCCCGTCGGCAGGGACGTTTGCTTTTATACGCCATCCTGTTTCCGCTGGCGGCCAATCTGGTTTACTTGTTTGGGATCGAGGGCGTTGAAGGCGTGGACTGGACATCCGTTACGTTCTCAGTAACGGGCCTCCTATTTTTGCGGGCACTCTATGGGCAGAAACTGCTGGACATTACCCCGATCGCCCGTGAAAAATTGATACGCAATCTAGGTGACGGGATGATCGTTCTCGATATGCAAGACCGTATCATTGATATTAATCAGGCTGCCGCAGCTATCATGGCAACCCAGCCTGCCGAAGTTCTCGGGAAAAAGCTAGTGAATGTTGCGCCTCCAAGCCGCTCCTTTTTGGAACAGCCGCCCGAACAAGAAATAAAAAGTGAAATTGAAACTGGCAATGAAAAAAAGCAGTATTTTGATCTTCTCATTTCACCTTTACGGGAGGGGCCGAAAAAAATCATCGGACGCCTCATTATCCTGCGTGACATTACCAGGCGAAAAGAAAACGAACTGCGCCTGATCCAACTCACGCAGGATCTGCAAGAGGCACAGGCACAGGTTGTGGAACAGCAGCGCACGCTTGCAAAACTGGAGGAGCGTCAACGCATGGGGCGGGATATGCACGATTCGGTCAATCAATCCATTCACAGCATCATCATGTTCTCCGAAACATTAAGTGCCTTGCTGCAAAAGAATAGAATTGAAAATGCACTGGCTATATCAGAACGAATTCAGGAAAGCAGCAGGCAGGCACTCAAAGAAATACGCCTGCTGGTCTACGAGGCCCAATCCATATTTGCAGATGAAAACGCAAGCCTCACCAGGGCGTTGGAGGAGCGCTTGAATATGGTCGAACGCCGCGGCGGTATACAAGCTGAAGTTATTTATCAAAACATCTCTGCGGAAGATTGGCCGTCCGCATGGAATGAAAACCTGTACTGGCTGATCATGGAAGCCTTGAACAATGCGCTAAAACACGCACGCGCCCGTAGCGTGAGGATTTTTTTCACCCGCATTGAAAATCAAATGGAAATAAAGATCGAAGATGATGGCACAGGTTTCGACACCAGTCAGATTCAATCTGGCGGGTGGGGGACGCGCACTATGCGTGAAAGGGCGGAGATATTGGGCGGTCAGTTACGCATCCAATCTTCGCCGCAGAATGGCACGCGTATCTATTTCAACGCAACCATAGAGGTTTAGCATGGATCAAATAAAAATCCTTATCGTAGACGACCACCCCATGATGCGCGATGCCTTGAAAATGGCATTCACCGGAGAAGATGACTTACAGGTCATCGGTGAAGCATCAGATCCCATCGAAGCTTTAAAGATGCTGTCCACACTTGCGCCCGATGTTATCTTGATGGACCTGCTCATGCCCAACATGGGTGGAGTGGAAGCGATCGGGCAGGTTCTCAAATTAAATCCGCAGGCAAAGATATTGGTACTTACGAGTCTGGAGGACGAAGAAAAAGTAGTGGCCTGCATTCAGGCGGGCGCGCTGGGGTACTTTCCCAAAACTGCGCCGCGAACTTATTTATTGGAAGCGATTCGCAAAGTGGCAGATGGGATCCCGTACATGCCATCGGGCATTACCCTAAAATTATTTCAGGGATTACGCCGCACCAAAACCAGCCCAATAAATGACCCGCAAATCACGATCACAGCCCGCCAGCGCGAAATTATGCTATTGATGGCAGAGGGAAAATCAGACGACGAGATCGCAAAAACCCTGCATTTGCAAGACGCAACTGTGCGCTCGCACATTCACCAGATCCAACAACGGCTGGGGTTGGAAAACCGCTCACAGGTTGTGGTCTATGTGCATAAAAACCTGACCTACAAAGATATTGATCCAAACAAATAAAGAACCTGCCCATTCTGAAAAGCCCTTCTCAAAGGGCTTTTTTGTTTAAGAAAATCTTAAACAAAAAATACACGGGAATTAAACACCTCACGGATGTGTTAAACAGACATTCCAGATAAGATTTGGCACATGTTCACTGCACCACTTTCCGTAGTCATCGTCGAGAGCCAACCACTGATGCGCTCCGCGCTCAACACGGCGCTATCCGCCGAAGGGATGACGATCCTGGCAGTCCTTGCTGGCAGTTCACAGGTAGTGCGAACCGCTTCAGTCTTAATCCCAGACCTGATTCTGTTTTCGGTAGACACTCCCAACTGGGACGACTTAAAAGCGATCTCAACCCTGCGGCACAACCATCCCGCCATATTGATCCTGGCGCTCATCACGGGTGAGTTTCACGGACAGGAGCAAACCATGCTGGAGCATGGCGCTCACATGGTTTTGACCAAGTCTGTGCCACGCTCAGAATTACTAGATGCTTTGAAACAATTAAAAAAACTCCAGTCTGTAGATCTGTAGTCAACTCCATAATTGATCGTATCTTTTATTCACATTTTTAAACAGGAGAAAAAAATGAATCGTAAATTATCCAACAGAAAGCAAGAAAAGGGACAGGGGTTGGTCGAGTATGCACTCATTTTAGTTCTGGTCGCCATCGTGGTCATCGCCGCATTGATGATCCTTGGGCCCATTATCGGTGGCGTCTTCAGTGATATCAACTCTTCACTATCTGGCGTGAGCGGCGGTGGCGGCGGCAGTTCTGTAATAGTGGCGCCACCACCTGCCGGATGCGAATCTGTCCATGCCGACGGATATGCAACAGGGCCAGGATATGGATGGGACTGCTACTCGCCTACGGTGGGTGCATACAACATGCCATAGCCATTGCGTCACCTTACTATAGCAATTGACCCAGGAAGTTATTTTATTTATCAAATAGGAGAAAAAATGAATCGCAAATTGCCCAACAGAAAGCAAGAAAAGGGACAGGGATTGGTCGAGTACGCTCTCATTTTAGTTTTGGTCGCCATCGTAGTCATCGCCGCACTGATGATCCTTGGCCCCATCATTGGCAGCGTCTTCAGTGATATCAACACTTCACTATCTGGCGTGAGTGGCGGTGGTGGTGGCGGTTCGGCAATAGTGGCGCCAGTGGTTACAGTAGCGCCAACAGCAGTACCAACAGCAGTATCACTGGGTACATGCTATCTTCGCTGGACTGGCTCCCAATGGGTACATTGGTATGACAACACTCCTGAAGTACCGGGTGCATGTCCATAACATCTCCACACACTACCTAGATCACCAAACCAAACTCCCCGAGCTTTTACAAAAGCTCGGGGAGTTTGGTTTACAGGGTGTGATTTCAAAACATCGAATCCAGACCGCACTTGGTATAATTCGCGCCTACGAGAAATTTAGGAGTATGTATGAAATACCATATCTGGACCGAAGGATGCCAAATGAACGTAGCCGACTCGCAGAGAATCGGCTCATCGCTTGAGCATCTTGGCTACACCCTTACCGAAACCATCGAAGAAGCAGATGTCATCGTTCTAAATACCTGTGTCGTGCGCCAGGCCGCAGAAGATAAAGCTATGGGGCGCGTCACCTCGCTGGCACCGCTCAAAAAGAAAAATCCCAATCTAGTCATCAATGTCATGGGCTGCATGGTTGGTGTGCGCGGCGCAGAAAAATTACGCGAGCGCCTGCCCTTCGTGGATGTCTTCTCCCCGCCATCTGACCCCGGGCCATTGATCTCCCATCTCACCCAGGGTGAGATCCACTCGCTGGAAGACGCAGAAACCACGCGCCGCTTCCTAATGATGGACAACGAACTCATCCTCCCCATTGCCGAACAAAACAAACTCATCAGCGCGCACGTGCCGATCGTGTACGGCTGTTCACATGCCTGCACCTTCTGCATCATCCCCTCCAAGCGCGGCGGTGAACGTTCACGTCCCGTGGGTGATATCGTCAGCGAAGTCCGATCGCTGGCGCGTCAGGGCGTCAAGGAAATTACATTACTCGGTCAGATCGTTGACCGTTACGGCAAAGACATTCCAGACGGTCCCAACCTCGCGGCGCTCTTGCGCGTACTGCATGAAGTCGAAGGCATTGAGCGTTTCCGCTTCCTGACCTCGCACCCCAATTATTTTGAAGACGATCTCATTCAAGCCATTGCCGAACTTCCGCGCGTGATGCCGCACATCGAACTCCCCATTCAGGCGGGCGATGACGAAGTTCTTGTCAACATGAAACGCGGATACACCCAACAGCAATATCGCGACCTCGTGGCAAAGATCCGCGAACGCATTCCTGATTGTTCCATCGCCACAGACGTCATAGTTGGATTCCCCGGCGAGACAGAGGAACAGTTCATGGAAACCTACCGCGTCTTATCGGACCTGAAACTGGATGTCGTCCATCTGGCACGCTACTCGCTGAGAGAGGGCACCGTCGCCACCCGCAAAATGGAAGATAACGTCCCCGAAGAGGACAAACTCCGCCGTCTGCACATGCTCGATAATCTGCAGGAAAAGATCCTGCACGAGATCAACAAAAAGCATCTCGGCGAAAAAGTGGACGTGCTCTTCGAAGACAAAGTCAAAGGCCGCTGGCGTGGGCGCACCCCCACCAACAAACTCGTCTTCGTTGAATCAGATGCCGAACTGCGCGGCAAAGTCCTGCCCGTCACCGTCACATGGACGGGGCCGTGGTCGATGCAGGCGCAATTGGTCAAACACCCTGAACTGATTTCCTTGTAATCATATGGGCAGCCACAAGGGCTGCCCATATGATTTATTACGCAGGGGCCGCCTCTACACCATAAACGGGGGTTTATAATTTCGCAACAAACCCATGTCCATTAACGAACTCTTCACCACTTTTGCAAACAACCTGCTCCCGATCCTGCTGATCGCCGCCGCAGGCTACATCCTCGGAAAAGCCCTCACAGTGGATTCGCGCACCATTGGGCGCATTGTCTTTTATATTTTCAGTCCCCTGCTGGTTTTTAATTTGATGGTCACCAGTCAATTGAATTTGGAACAAGCCGTCACCACAGTTGCATATACCACCGCTTTTATTACGATCATGGGCTGTCTTGCGTTTATCTTTGGAAAGATCTTTCAACTACAGCGCGCGCATTTGCTGGTTGTCATTCTCACCGTTGCTTTTGGCAACACAGGCAATTACGGACTGCCGCTCGTCAAATTTGCCTTCGGAGATGAGGCGCTGGCGATCGCATCCATTTTTTATGTGACTACCACCATCCTCTTCAACACGGTCGGCGTCATCATCGCCTCGCTTGGACATTCCAGTTTGAAATCCGCTATACTGGGTGTGTTCAAACTACCCATCGTCTACGGCGTGATCCTGGCGCTATTGGTCAAAGGTACAGGGTTTCAAATTCCAATTCCACTTTCGCGCACCATCGAGATCGCAGCCAGCGGAGCCGTACCGCTGATGATCGTTTTGCTGGGATTGGAATTGACAAAAATTCAATGGTCACATAGTTTCCGCGCATTGGGCGTGGGTGTCTTCGCAAAATTACTCCTTGGTCCCGTGGTGGGGCTCGTGCTCGCAAGTGTATTCGGCCTGCAAGGACATACCCATCAGGGCAGTGTCATCGAGGCGGCCATGCCTGCCGCGGTAGCCACCACAGTCGTCGCCACCGAATATCAACTGGAGCCGTCTCTGGTGACCGCAATTGTTTTTCTCGGCACGATATTAAGTCCGCTTACACTAACGCCGTTGATCGTGTATCTATCGAGGTGATGAAATGTTCAATTCACGCAAGTTTGTTTTTAAAGTAGTTGCGATCCTGCTGGTGCTTGGGTTAAGTCCCTTGGGTATGCAGCAGGCCAACGGCGCAGCCCCGAGCGCACCGCAGCGTCAGAGCAGCCTGCTGGTGGAAAATGCCACAGTCGCAGTTGAGTTTGGCAAGACGATCACATTCGCCGCCACGCTCAAAGATCCCATCCCCAACAAACAGGTTTCAATTTTATTTCGCGGTCTCGATGAAAAAATAACCCGCGTGGAAACCGTGGCAGTGGGCGATGATGGCTCGGTAAAATACACGTACGATGCCTCGCAGAATTTCTTCCCGCCATTTAGCTGGGTTGTGTTCTGGTTTCAAGCCACACTCGCAGACGGCCAAACATACACAAGCTCGCCGATCACTTTTCAATATAATGACAATCGTTTTCCATGGCGCGAAGCAAGCCGCGCAAACGTAACCGTTCACTGGTACGCTGGTGACGATGCCTTTGGCACCGCAGCACTGGGCGCCGCAGGAGCGGGACTGCTTGCGATGAACGAGGTCATTCCTGTTTCGCTCGATACCGCCATCAATGTTTATATTTATTCAAATGTAGATGATCTGAAAGGCACGCTCGAACTGGGTGGCGAAAGTTGGGCAGGCGGGCACGCCAACCCCGAGCTGGGAGTTGTGCTGGCCGCCATTGCGCCTGGCTCGCCCCAGCAAATTGAAATGGAAATCGAAATTCCGCACGAGATCACGCATGTGATGTTGTACAAGGCGCTTGGCGAAAATTACGCAAAGCAACCCGCATGGCTGCTTGAAGGCATCGCATCGATGGTGGAGCTCTATCCCAACCCCGATTATGCGCGCGCGTTGGAAATTGCAAGCGAAAGTGAATCGCTGCTTTCTTTTGAGGATTTATGCGCCTCCTTCCCCGCCGACGCAGGCAACGCCTTTCTGGCATACGCCCAGTCCCAATCATTCGTCAGTTTTATTCGCAACACCTACGGCAACGCTGGCCTCGCCCGCCTGATGGATTCATATGGCGATGGCTTTAGCTGCGAGCTTGGTGCAACCAACGCGCTTGGCACTCCATTAAGTCAGTTGGACACACGCTGGCGCGAAACCGTGCTGGGACAAAATGTATTGGGTGTGGCGGCGCGTAATCTTTCGCCATTCATTTTATTAATGGCACTTGTGCTGGTCGTTCCAATTTGGGGCGCGATCGATCTGTTAAGACAAAGGAGAAAACGTGGACAGCAATCCGAGTGAGATCATCCGCGTGCATATCTGGGTCAAGGGACGTGTGCAAGGCGTAGGCTTCCGCGCGCACGTGGAATACAGTGCCCGTCAACTTGGCGGGCTGACGGGCTGGGTGCGCAATGTGGGTTATGACACGGTGGAATCTGTTGCCGAAGGGGAGCGCGAAAAAATTGATAAGTTTGTCGGGCTTGTAAAACAAGGTCCACGCGCATCACGGGTGGACGAATCTAAAATTGAATATGAAGATGTGACAGGTGAGTTTAAAGAATTTGGCGTGAAGAGAAGTTCATAAAAAACACGGAGCATTGCTGCTCCGTGTTTTTTATGAAAAGCCCAGGCCCTTTTCTTTCAACGAAACCCATTTACCCATGCCGATCACCAAATGATCGAGCACATCGATATCCAATAATTTTCCAGCCTGCACAATGGCGCGAGTCACTGCCACATCATCTGGACTGGGAGTGGGGTCACCGCTGGGGTGGTTGTGCGCCACAATGATCGCCGAAGCATTAATGCGGACGGCTTCCTTGAATAACTCTCCCACCCGCACCTGCGAAGAATTGACCGAACCTTTATAGACTTCTTCAATACTTAGAACGCGATTCCTTCTATCCAACAGGATCACGCGCAAATGCTCCTGCTCCAGTGCAGACATGTCATATTGAACAAGCGCCGCACCGTCTGCGGGGCTGTTGATGGAAGGCTTCTCTTCGGGTTTTTCCAGTACCAATCGTCGGCCCAGTTCGATCGCCGCCTTGATCTGTGAAGCCTTTGCTTCGCCCAATCCATGCTGATTGATGAGTTCTTTAAACGGCGCACGGTGCAACCCGCTTAGTCCGCCAAATTTATTTAACAGTCTTTGGGCAACTTCCACTGCATTTTCACCTTGAACCCCCACACGCAAAAGAATGGCGATCAACTCTGCATTGGTCAACGCCTGCGGGCCGAGATTTTCCAACCGTTCGCGCGGACGATCTGATTCGTGCAGGTCTGCAATTCGATAGGCGGGTCTGGTGTTGGTCTCTGTCATGTAATTCCCTCGTGATAAATGAATGCCCTATTTTACAACCAAATCATTGCTTGACACGTGATATTCCCTCAGGTAGAATACCATTCGCCTTCAATATGGGCCTGTAGCGCAGTTGGGAGCGCGCCTCAATCGCACTGAGGAGGTCAGGGGTTCGAATCCCCTCAGGTCCACCAAGGCAGTGAACAGTGGACTTCAGAATGAACGTTCACTGCAAAAAATAAATATGGGCCCATAGCGCAGTTGGGAGCGCGCCTCAATGGCATTGAGGAGGTCGAGGGTTCGAATCCCTCTGGGTCCACCAAAATTTTAAAAAGTCAAAACAGAAGTAGTAGGTCATCTCGGCAGCGAGAAGGGAAAGCAAGGTGGAAGCCCTTCAACGGTATTCAACGGGAATACCCATCCTCACAGAGGACAAAAGACCGAACTCGCCTGTTCTCTCGCAAGAGAAGACTTCACTGGTGAAACAAAGTAGTCAGTGACGGAGCAGCCCGTTATAGCGATCAAAGTGACGTTCGTAATTTGAGCGTAATTTGGGTGGCACCACGGAGAATTCCTTCGTCCCTTAGCGGATGAAGGTTTTTTGTTTAAGTCTACACATGGAGGCACATATGCAAAATCAATTTATTTTCTGGAACCAGGGACCCTTGCTTATGCGTCTCCTTTACAACTTGTGAATCAAAAAACATTGCACTGAGTTTGTCAAAGTGCCGAAAATCAAACACCTATAGATATCATCCACACAATGAGGTAAGAATGGCTGCTCAAAAGAAAAAAGAAATCAAGAAAAAAGTGACCGCAAAGAAAGTGGTCAAATCGAAAATTGCAAAGGTAACCAAACCTGCTGTTAAGAAAAGCACCGCAAAAGTAACAAAGCCTGCCGTGAAAAAAGTGGTTGTAAAAAAGACCGCCGTGAAGAAGCCAGCAGTGACATCGTCCACGAAGGCGAAGAAAATTACTGCGTCAAAAGCAGTGACCAAAAAGAAAGCCGCTCCGAAATCAGTCAAGCCGACGATGGCGATCGAACCCGTCAAAAAAATGGCGGTGATGATCCCCCCCGCTCCTTCGCGCAGAGATATCGTTGCGATCAAGCCTGAGCCCGTAAAAGCCATTGTCCCTGTGGTGGAAAAGGCCAAGGCGATCGTCCCTGCGGCAGAGGCCCCATCCAAACCCGAAATGCGCGGACAGGATAGATCCTATCAGCCGCAGGTGTTGGAGAAGAAATGGCAGAACAAATGGGAAGCGGACCAACTGTACCGTTCGGTGATCGATAAAAGTAAACCCAAACATTACGCGTTGACCATGCTGCCCTACCCCAGCGGTGACTTGCACATTGGTCACTGGTACGCGATGACTCCGTCTGATGCGCGCGCGCGTTATATGCGGATGAAAGGCTACAACGTGCTATTCCCAATGGGCTTCGATGCGTTCGGTCTGCCCGCGGAGAATGCCGCGATCAAAGACGGTATCCACCCGATGAAGCGCACCTTCCAGAACATTGAGCGCATGCGCAAGCAGATGCGCTCAATGGGCGCGATGTTCGATTGGGAGCGCGAGGCTGTCTCTGCCGCACCCGAATATTACAAATGGACTGAATGGCTGTTCATTCAGTTGTACAAGGCTGGGCTGGCCTATCGCAAAATGTCTGCTGTGGATTGGTGCCCTTCGTGCAATACGACCCTGGCTCGTGAACAAGTGAAAGGTGATGACCGCGTATGTGATCGCTGCGGCACGCCTGTCATCAAAAAGGATCTGGATCAGTGGTTCTTCAAAGCCACCAAATATGCCGATGAGTTGTTGAAATTTGACGGCATTGACTGGCCGCAAACGGTCAAGACTTTACAGACCAATTGGATCGATCGTTCGGAAGGTGCGGAAGTGCAGTTTAAGATCGATCGGGAATCGGGAATTGACTCCCAAGATTCCCAGATCACTGTCTTCACCACCCGCCCTGATACGTTGTGGGGCGCGACGTTCATGGTCTTTTCGCCAGAGCATCCGTTGGTAGAAAAAATCACCACGCCTGAAAATAAAGCCGCGGTCGAAGAATATAAAGCGCAGGCCGCGCGTCAAACAGAAATTCAACGCGGCGCAGCGGACAAGGAAAAGACGGGAGTGTTCACAGGCGCGTACGCCATCAACCCTGTTAACGAGGCACGCATCCCGATTTGGATCGCGGATTATGTGATGATGTCTTACGGCACAGGCGCGATCATGGCGGTGCCCGCGCACGATGAACGTGATTTTGCTTTTGCTAAAAAGTATGAACTGCCCATCGTTCCAGTCATCCAGCCTGAGGGTCAGAGCGAAGCGGATGGAGCCACAATGGAAGCCGCTTTCGTTGGATCAGGCGTGATGGTCAACTCAGGCATGTTGAACGGGACGAAGGTCAACACAGAAAAAGGAAGAAAGAATCCAAGTATTGCGGCTGTGTTGGATTGGCTCGGTGATAAAGGCATTGGAAAAGAATCGGTCAACTATCGTTATCGCGATTGGTTGATCTCGCGCCAGCGTTATTGGGGTGCGCCGATCCCAATGGTGAATTGTGAAATTCATGGTTGGAATCCTGTGCCCGATGACCAACTGCCCGTGGAACTGCCCGAGGATGTGGAGTGGCGCCCGACTGGTGAAAGCCCATTGAAGCTGCACCCCACCTGGAAGCATACAACCTGCCCCGTGTGCAACGGCCCCGCCGTGCGCGAAACTGACACGATGGATACCTTCATGTGTTCGTCGTGGTATCACCTGCGTTACCTGTCACCCAAATATGACAAGGGACCATTCGATCCTGCTGAGTACGATTACTGGATGCCCGTTGATACCTACACGGGCGGCATTGAACATGCCACCATGCACTTGCTGTACACGCGCTTCTTCCACAAGGCACTGCGTGATGCGGGCATTGTCAAAGGTGATGAGCCGATGATGCAGCTGCGCAATCAGGGCATGGTGCTGGGCGAAGACGGCGACAAGATGTCGAAGAGCAAGGGCAACGTGATCGCGCCCGATGTGTTGGTGAATAAATATGGCGCCGACAGTGTGCGCGCGTACATCATGTTCTTTGCGCGTTGGGAAATGGGCGCACCGTGGGACTCACAAGGCATTGAAGGTGCTGTGCGCTGGATCAAGCGCGTGTGGACATTGGTAACGGATCCGACTCCGACGACAACTGCTTCGGAAGGAACCAAAAAGAATCTACGCCGAAAGATTCACCAAACCTTGCGAAAAGTGACGCGTGACTTCGACAACTTCGAATTCAATACCATTATTTCTTCGCTGATGGAATTGATGAACGAAATGTACAAGGCGCGCGAAGCAGGCGCGGCAGGCACTGCGGAATGGAAGGAAGCCATCGAAATCTACTTAAAAATGATGGCTCCCGTCACACCGCACATCGCCGAAGAACTGTGGGCGCAGATAGGCAAGCCATATTCCATCCACACACAACCCTGGCCCGCCGTGGACGAAGATGCAACGAAGGAAGATTCCATCGAAATCCCGGTACAGGTCAACGGCAAAGTACGCGACCGCGTCACTGTCCCTGTAGGCGCAAGTGAAGACGAGATCAAGGCCGCCGCACTAGCCAGCGAAGCCGTCCAGAAGTTTTTGGAAGGCAAGGAACCACGCAAGGTCATTGTGGCAAATGGACGGCTGGTAAACATAGTAGTTTAGGAAAATAGTAATAAAAGCAAAGTCCCTGAGAATTTCTCAGGGACTTTGCTCTACGTCAAGGTCATTGATACTGTTTAACAGAACGATAATTTTATGCTTTTTTACAGTGGTAATATTTCCATGAATGTGTCACAATAGAAATGGTCACAAGGCTTGTTTAAACAGGGGTTGTGGCCAGCATGTTTTTTGTAAAATGAACGGAAATACGATGAACAGCCGCACGGTTCTCATAAATCAAATGGGGAGCAATGACGGCTTGTTTTTTTGTTTTACCAGTGCAAGGAGCTCAAAATGGAGGGTTTGAGCAAGAAAACTCCTGCCAGTGGAGGAGCTACCATGACGAGAACAAGAGCATTGCCCTTCCTGGTTATGGCGCTTATATGGGTTGTCACAACCAATTGTGATAATCCTGCCGGCCCACAATATGGAAACGCCCCTGCAAACGGAAGTGTGCCTGTTTACAGTTTTGCAGTCCACCCACTCCATAACCCCACCAAACTTTTCGAAACATATCAACCGCTTATTGATTACCTGAACAGCAATCTGGAAAATGCACAGATCACTCTGGAGGCATCCCGAGATTACAACTCTTTCGAAAAAAAATACACAAATCATCAACCCGATTTCCTCCTTCCGAATCCCTGGCAGACCCTGCAAGCCATGGAGAATGGATATCAGGTGATCGCCACTGCCGGGGAATCAGAAGACTTTAAGGGCATATTCATTGTGCGCAAAGACAGTTCCATCAAGCAGCCCGCGGACTTGATAGGCAAGGCTGTCAGTTACCCCTCGTCCACTGCGCTGGCGGCATGTATCATGCCCCAGTATTTTCTGTACGAAAACGGCATTGACGTCAATCGCGATATTGAGAACCACTATGTGGGCTCCCAGGAATCCTCCATCATGAACGTTTATCTTGAATTGACCGCTGCTGGAGCAACCTGGCCTCCGCCCTGGCGTGCCTTTCAGCGAGATCATCCGCAGGAAGCAGCCGAATTGAAAGTGATATGGGAAACGGAGCCGCTCATCAATAATTCAGTCATGGCGCGGGATGATGTTCCAAACGAGGTACGCGAACAAATCCAGTTACTGTTGACCTCTCTCCATGAGACCGAAGCGGGCAGGCTGATACTCGCGGGTATAGATACCTCACGTTTCATTCTGGCAAATGACAGCGATTATGATGAAGTACGCGTATTTGTGTCACACTTTGAAGAACTTGTCCGCCCAGTAGAGGACGAATGACTCTTGATAAATTAAGCAATTTCTTCTTAGGCACATTAAGGGGCCGCCTGATACTAAGCGTGGCGCTCATTCACGCCATCATGATGACATTGTTCATCATGGACGTGACCATTCGCCAGCGCGCCCTGCTTCTGGATAACCAGACCGGAGCAGCGCTCGCGATGTCTCAATCTCTTGCGACATCTGCCGCAGGCTGGATCGCAGCGGACGATCTTTCAGGGCTGCAGGAACTTGCCGAAGCCCAGCACCGCTACCCGGAGATGAGTTTCGTTATCCTCACCGATGAGACGGGGCGCATCCTTGCACATACAGATAAAAACAGGATCGGGCTTTACCTTCTCGACCTGCCTCAGGACCCTCAAGAGACCGTGTTTAGCAGGTCTGCCACATTGGTGGATGTGGCAGTTCCTGCCCTGCTTGGCAACAGGCATGTGGGCTGGGTACGAGTCGGCCTTGGTCAACAGGCAACTGCAGAAAAGATCAGCACACTAACGCTTGTAGGCGTGGTATACGCATTCGCGGCGATCTTGATCGGTTCTTTGCTCGCCTGGTACATGGGCAGTTTTGCCACCCAAAGATTGTACGAAGTGCAGAATACGATCAGCGAGGTAAAAAGAGGCAACCAGACAGCCCGCTCCAACATCACAGGGGGAGATGAAGCCGCATCCATCGCGCAGGAATTCAATTCCATGCTGGATACTCTGTCCATACGCGAATCTGAACTAAGCGCAAGCGAAAATCGTTTTAGAAAACTCTTCAACTCGGCGGCCATACCACTTTGTTTCGCAACTACGAATGAAGAAAAAGTTGATTTCAACACACGTTTTGAAGAGACATTTGGCTATACACATGATGATATTCCCACTTTGAATGCGTGGTGGCAGCTTGCCTATCCTGATCCTGAATATCGGGCATGGGTGGTATCAACCTGGGATGCAGCCACCGAGAAAGCCACAAGTGAAAAAATTGACGTCCAGCCCATTGAATACAATGTAACCTGCAAGAATGGCAGGGTCCGTACAATGGTGATCTCAGGGGCCCCCCTTGATAATGGCATTCTCGCCACGTTTTTTGATGTCACTGATCGCAAACAGGCGGAGGTGGAGCGGGAACAGTATTATAGATTTTTCTCCTCTGCCAGCGACCTGATGGTGATAGCCGACCCAAATGGGGCTTTTATAAAAATAAACCCAAGTTGTTTGCAGGTGCTCGGATATTCGGAAGCCGAGCTTATGGCAAAGCCGTTCATAGAATTTGTTCATCCTGATGACAAACGATCGACACTGAATGAAATGACGAAACAGCAGGAGACAGGTTCATCGCTACATTTTGAAAACCGCTATATCTGCAAGGATGGTTCCTTCCGTTGGCTGTCATGGCGAGCCACTTATAAAAAGGAAGAGGGAGTTACGTACGCAGTTGCGCGAGACATGACCGACCGCAAACAGGTAATGGACGCATTACAGGAGCGCGAACAACATGCGCAATCCCTGCTTCGTATCTCTAAAAACCTGGAGCATGCGCAGACATATGCCGATGCGCTTAATGCAGCCCATCAGGAAGTAAGCAGAACCATTGGTTATCAAAGCCTTTGGGTCTACCTGTTATCTGAAGATAAAAAATACTTCAAATCCCTGGTGGCTGGCGGGCTGATGTCAGACACTGTGATGTCTGAGGAGGGGACTGCAACCCTCACCATTCAGGGTGATCAAATGCTCGAAGAGATTGCCGCAGCCAAAGATATTGTCATAATTAAAGACGCGCAAACGGATGAGCGGACAAACAAGGAACTCGTCGCCAGGCTGGGGAATCGAACCATCATCAATGTTCCGATCATTCTTTTTGATAGACACCACGGTTCGGTTGGCCTGGGCACATTCGGCGATGAAGGCGTACATATTCCCAGCAAATCGGAGCAGGAATATCTTAAGTCAATGGCAAGTCATTTGGCTGTGTCTCTCGACCGCATTCATTTGTCTGCCGAGCGTAAACGCGCAGAAGAAGGCTTAAGAAAGAATAACAACCTGCTGGAGCGCATCTTTTCCTCGACCGAATTCCTGGTTGCCTACCTCGACGCAGACTTCAACTTCATCCGCGTCAACCGCGCTTACGCCGAAGCAGACGCAAAAGACCCTGAATTTTTTATAGGCAAGAATCATTTTGACCTATACCCAAACGCAGAGAATGAAAAGACATTTCAGCAGGTGGCGGAAAGCGGAGAGCCCTACATCGCCTACGCCAAACCTTTTAAATATCCAGATCGCGCGGAACAAGAAACTACGTACTGGAACTACACACTCCAACCCGTCAAAGAAACGGGCGGACGTGTCGTTGGGCTGGTGCTCAGCCTGGTGGATGTTACTGAACGTGAAAAAGCCCTCACCGCGCAGCATGAAAGCGATGAACGGTATCGTATTCTGGTCGAACAGGCTGGTGATGGCATTTTCGTTGCAGACCCACAGGGGAATTACGTAGACGTAAACCCCGCTGGATGCGCCATGCTGGGATACACACGCGAAGAAATTCTCAAATTAAACATGAAAGATCTGGCCAGTTCCGAGAGCCAAAGAAAGAAACCATTACAGTTCAACGAATTACAGGTCAGGAAAAGCATCACCACAGAGCGCATGCTGGTTACCAAAGACGGCACATTGCTTCCTGTGGAGATCAGTGGAAGAGTGCTGGATAACGGCAATTTTCTGGGCATTGTCCGCGATATCACTGAGCGCAAGCATCACGAACTCGAACGCGATGCCATCATTACCGTCAGCGCAGCATTGCGCCAGGCAACCACAAAAAATGAAATCCTGAATATTATTTTGGATCAGGTAGTCAGCTTGTTCGAAGCAGACGGAGCCATGCTGGTATTGCCCAATGCTCAAAGCGGAGGATTCGTCGACGAAATAGGCCGCGGAGTTGTCGGCGAAAGAATGAAAGGCCTGCACATCCCGCCTGGAAAAGGGGTCTGTCACTGGGTGATCACAAATAAAAAACCCTATCTAAGCAACCATGCAGATCGGGACCCCCTGTTCTATCGTGCAGACCTGTTGGGTGCTTCAATTTGTATAGCAAGCGCTCCCCTCATTGCGCAGGAACAACCCATTGGCGCATTTTGGGCTGCCCGCCAGGTAGGGTTCACAGAAGAGGATCTGCGCCTGCTGACTGCCATTGCCGATATTGCCGCCAACGCTCTTCATCGCGTGATGCTCCACGAACAGACCGAACAACAACTCAACCACTTGATGGCCCTTCATCAGATCGACATTGCCATCAGCAGCAACTTTGATTCAAACCTGACCCTCAATGTAATTTTGAACAACGTCAAAAAAGAACTGGAAGTGGACGCCGCCGATATCCTGTTGCTCGACCCCATCACACACACGCTGGACTATGCCGCCGGGCTTGGGTTTCGAACTCGCATCATTGAACAATCACACGTCAAATTAGAGGATGGACATGCAGGGACAGCAGCCCACAGCTATCGCACCGTTTCCTGCCCCGACCTAAACCTGACTCGTGACTCTTTTAGCCGCTCCTCGCTGATAACTACGGAAGGCTTCGTAGCACATTTCGCCACCCCCCTGATCGTGAAGGGGCAAGTTAAAGGCGTGCTCGAACTCTTCCACAGAAAAAAGATCGAGCATGCCCCAGAGTGGATCGACTATTTCGAAACACTCGCAACTCAGGCCGCGATCGCGATCGAGAGCGCATCCCTTGTGGAAAGTTTGCAACGCTCCAACGCAGAATTGATGCTCGCGTATGACGCCACCATCGAAGGCTGGTCGCGCGCATTGGACCTGCGGGACAAGGAAACAGAAGGCCACACCCTGCGTGTGACCGAGATGGCATTGGAGCTCGCTGAAAAAACGGGAGCCAGTGAGATCGACAAACAGCATCTCTGGCGCGGCTCCCTGTTGCACGACATCGGAAAAATGGGCGTCCCAGATTCGATTCTGCTTAAGCCTGGTCCGCTTTCAGAAGAGGAAAGGGAAGTGATGCAGCAGCACCCAACCTATGCCTATCAAATGCTTTCGCCGATCCCCTACTTAAAGCAGGCATTGGAGATCCCCTATTGTCACCATGAAAAATGGGACGGCAGCGGCTACCCGCGTGGACTCAAAGGCGAAGAGATCCCACTTGCCGCGCGCCTCTTCGCCGTGGTGGACGTATTCGACGCGCTTACCTCCGACCGCCCTTATCGCAAAGCATGGCTGGTTGAAGAGGTACAGCGGTATATCGAGGAACAATCAGGAATGCACTTCGACCCACAGATCGTAAGAATATTTCTCGAAACCAGAGCATATTAAACACAAAGCCCCTGAGAGTTTCTCAGGGGCTTTGTGTTTAATATTCGCCAAACCTACGGTTGAATCACATCAGGAATATTCGGCTGCCAGGCATCATAATGATGTTTGCACAACCAACGGTAATCGCCAGTGTACGTGGCAACACGATGAAGCCCAAGTTTGTCTTGCGTGGGATCTACTTCATTCAACAGACGATGCAACGCAAGAATCCCAGACCGTTCGGGTTCGCTGAGCATTTTACCGGGAGACATGTCATGGTCAGAGGTTTTGATCTCGTCAGGTAGTTTGCCGATGATGGCTTTTGCCAAATCCAATTCATCTTTCCATTTCTCGGTTATTTTGGGATCCTTGAAAATATTGATTGCTGGCGCAGCCATCGGTGCGACGGTGGCAAGTACGCCCATGACGAAGCTGGCATAAGGCGCGATCTGCGTGACCCATTCATAGGGTTGATCTATCGTATAAACACCTTTGTCTTTTTCGATAACAGGGTGTTGACAGCCTTCCGCTTCACACCAGAGTTGAAGTTCCAATGGGCGTGCAAAGAGTTGCTTCGGCGAGAGTCCAACTTCGCGTGAACGGAGGGTAAACAGGCGCGGACCATCTTTGGCTTCGTCGGCGATGGCGCGCATGGTTGCCATAAAGTAGTTGGCAATACGGCTGTCCATACCTATGAGTTGTTCTTTGATTTCCCGCAGTTGCGTATCCACGCTGCGTTCTTCAAAGCCCATAAGTAATTCGGAAATTGAATATAACCCAAAGCATTCCTGGCAAGGAAATACTCCCACGCCTTTTGCCAAGAATTCTTGCAATGCCTTCACGTGAAATCGTCCTGGGCAAGGTTTTCCATCTTTTTGACCGGGACAGGGAATAGTGAAACGATAGCGGTCTTTCAGGCCAGGCCAGTTATCCTTGATGAGTTTTTCAAGGGTGTGTTGGAGGATTGTCATAAAGTATTGGGGCCAATCTCCCTGTGTATATACATGAAACTCCCGCCCGCGTTGTTCTAACATGGCTTGACCATGTGACCCGTGATCAAGGAACATCCCTTTTTGCCAGTGCAAGTGATGAGTGCCTTGTTCAAAAGAATAATCATGCGTGCGGACGATCATCCATGGGACGAGGCCGGGCGGTTCTTCTTCCATGGCGCAGATCATGGCAATACGGCGTTGGTCTTGAGGCGGTTCTTTTTCTGGTAACCACGGCAGTTCAGGCCGTGTCTGCGGCACGTGTTGAGCCACTAAACTTGCTTTGCGGTCATCGGGCAGGCGATACGAGACATCGTACTTTTCCATCAGGCGCAGAAAGAAGGGATAAAGATTGGGCGTGTAGCGTGGTTCGCCCTTGAAGTGATGATTGTGCCAGACTTCATACAAATGCTTATCGGGTAGTATTCCTTCGCTTTCCGCTGTAGCACGGTCTTCGAGCACGAAGCCGATGGCTTTGGTCAGCCATTCGGGTTTCAGGATGACGTCGTCGCGCAGTTTTTCATCATCACTGTAGTGGACGATGTAACCGAGGTCATTCATTATTCTAGCCAGTGTTGTCGTATCAATCTCACTCAATTTATGGCGGGCGCAGGTTTCTGCAAATGTTCCGTAAGGGATACGAGGTTCATCACGGGCGATCAATTCATCACGGGCTGCCTTCCAATCAAGATTGAATGGTCTGCCCACATGTTCCAGTTTGGCGGCTTCTGCAGCGATAACCTTTTTCAATTCGGCGATGCCGACCATCTCGCCCGTAGATTCGTCAAGGACAAGGCTATCCACTTCGTGAAAGCCGACGATCATGTCGCCGTATTGCTGTTTGAAGACGGGCTGGTCGATGCGCGCGAGGCTCTCGCCCGTTTTGCAGTGCGTGGAGACGATGATGACACGCGCGTCGTCGCCGACCCGCAGGCGGATCATATTCAGCCAGTCTTCCACCTGACCCTGCTGGACGTTGCGGCGCGGCTCCCAGACCAGTAGGTAGAGCGAACGACGGCTGAAGAAGAATTGGTGCGTGACGCGGTAGACTTCCTGCCCGCCGAAATCCCAGGCGTTGAGTTGGATCTCGACCCCATCTTTTTCGGGATGTGGCAGAAGCAGGGCTTGAATATCAATTTCAACGCCATGCGTTTTGGATTCATCTTTCTTGGGTGCTTCTTCGCCTTTCTTGCCCTTCAACGCCTTGAGCAGGGTGGTCTTGCCCACGTGGCCTTCGCCGACCAGCACCAGCTTAGCTTCGTAGAGTGGCTCGGCGTTTTCGAGACTGCGGAGGTATGCCCAAAGTGGTTCATAATATTCATGTTTTCCACCGTACTTCTTACAAGCGTTGTATGCGCTTTGCAGGGCGGGATTGAGGAAGTTGTTGTCGAGATTGAGTATCTTCAAATGCTCAAGTTTGGTGAGAAAAGATGGGATGTCAGTCAGTTGGTTAGTAGAGAGAATTAACGATTGCAACAGCGTAAGTTGTACCACCCACTCTGGGAGTACCGTTAGTAGGTTGCCAGATAGATTCAACGATTGCAACTTCGTAAGTCGCCCGAGCGACTTTGTAAGTGCTGTCAGTCTACTGTTCGAGAGATCCAGTGACTGCAAGTGCGTAAGTTGTTCTAGCAACGCTGGTAGTACCGTCAGTTTGTTGGAAGAGAGATTCAGTGACTGCAACAGCGTGAGTTGTCTCAACGACTCTGGTAGTGCTGTCAGTTGGTTGGTGGGGAGATTCAGTGATCGCAATTGGGTGAGTCGTCCCAGCGACTCTGGCAGTGCCGTCAATCGGTTGTTGGAGAGATTCAGTGATCGCAATTGCGTAAGTTGTCCAAGCGACTCTGGCAGTGCCGTCAGTTGGTTATCGGAGAGAACCAAGGATGTCAACTGTGTGAGTTGTCCGATTGATTCTGACAGGGTCGTCAGTCGGTTGACGGAGAGATTCAGTTCTGTCAACTGCGTGAGTTGTCCGATTGATTCTGGCAATTCGGTTAACTTCATGTTGCTAAGGTCAAGTTTTGTTGCGCCTGATTTCAGGGCTTGTTGGATTTTCTTTTCTGCTAGGTAATATGCTTCATCTCGCACCATGTTGTCCACCTTTGTTTTCAACGAATAGAACCCCCTCTGCCCGGCGGGCATCTCCTTCAAATACGACAATGGAGCACTTACAATTTTCATGCGTATATATCATGTCGTATTTGGGGGAGACCGAGAGGGGGCTGGCTGCTGGAGTCATTGAAATCTATTTTACTCGCAATCGTTTATGGGAATTCAATTAAATATCTGATTTAAAATCCAATCGAGCCTGAAGGAGGATATCCTCCTTCAGGCTCGATTGGACAACTTATTTTATTTCGATTTCGCAAAGACCAAAACGTAGTAGCCAAAATTATTATAGAAGGCATAGCCCATGCCAATTTCGGTGTAGACGTTGCTCAACAGATTCTGGTTGTGGCGAATGTCAGTCTTGTCATTCTTCCACCAGTCCACGGCACCAGCGCCTGTTAAGGGAGGATAACTGCCATATACATTTTCGGTCATGAAGGCGGCGATGTATCCGCTTTTTGCAACGCGTGTGTTTGGCGTGGAACCGTCTGAGCCTTTGTGTGTGAAAAGTTTATTGCAGGCCATGTCATTGGCGTGAGATATGGCGGCTACGGTCAATAGTGCGTTGACCGTGTAAGCGGGCAATCCATTTGCCGCACGATAGGCATTGATGGCGTTGATCGCTTCGGTCACTTTGGCCGCGTCACTTGTGTATGCGCAGGTTGCTTCAACAAGCCCGTTGGGAAGATTGGGCAGGCTGGTGCTTGTGGGCTTGTCACCTGTGATGGGAATACTGCCCGCTCCCTGAGTGCCCGCCGTTGTGGGTGCGCTGGCAAGCGCGGCTTGAACATCGATCACCACCCACAGACGCGAATCATTATCGATCTTCATGATCAGGCCAGCGGGGTTTCTGATCACAAAAAAGCCCGTGTG
>JAVBXV010000406.1 GCA_030824405.1 Anaerolineales bacterium
ATATCTTCCGGAAAAGTGAGCATTTCAAATGGATATTTAAAATAGTGATCTCGTAAATCTACAAAATGGAGATGCACCCCTTGCGATGTGATTAATTTCGCCAAAGCTTGTGTAACACTGTCCACATCATTCAAATGCTCGTACACCGAAGTACTCAACACAAAATCAACCGCGGAAATTTTTTCCTGAACACCGGAATCGCAAATATCTCCATGAAGGAGGGTTATATGTTTCGAATCTGGCATGACACTGTCATTTTTCATATAAAGGTATTCGGCATACTTTGGCAATAACTCCATATTTCGCTCTTTATCTAATGACATTATATGGTCGCAGAGCACAACATGGGCGGCGCCACGATTGAGCAATTCAACACCAACGGCAAAACGCCCACCATAGCCGAATACCAATACCCGCTGATCTTTTATTGAGCTACCATGTTTTTCCAAAACCGAAATGTATTGCTCAACAGCTGCCAAAGGATCACTGGATTCCAAACCGGGACGTATAAGCCATCTACGCTTAAGGAGAAATCGCGCAATGCTTTCAGGCATGAAATGACGCACAAGACGAAGAGTGAGATATTTTATGTTCACAAATAATTTCCTTAGGGTAGTTGGTCTGAGCAGTCCACAGGCTCTGCTCTTGGAACCAATAATTGAACATTTACATCCTTGAGGGTTTCAATAGGTTCGTAATAACACAACACCGGGTTGGAAACCCACGTTACCCAGGCATTGTTTTCTTCGCCAAATTGATATGAACTATCTTTGACGGGGTTACGCAGAGGCTCAGAAACAATCAAAGTAAATCGATGTGAAGCAAGGTCTGAATAAAACGGTTCAAAATAAGACAACTCCCCTCGCATCGCCTCATCCATCAGCCGTTTTTTCTCATATTCAGGAACAAGAAAAACATCTGTGACATAACCAAATGTAAGCAACTGCCGTTGATCTATAAAAAGAACTTCGCCTTGAAGTTCAGCACTATCCACCTCTCCCTGGATAGTTCGCAAAGCGATGTCAATTTCTTCTTGCACAGGGAGCATATCTAAAGCCTTATCACTAGGAGCATCTACCAATGTTTTTATCCAAGCCGAATCTTTTCCAAAATCGAAAGCACGAATTTCTAATAGAGACCAGATGGCTGAATTCGTGAGTGACAAAACAATGACACCCTTGATCAAACCAGGCACAACCTCTCCACTTAAGAGCCAGTCTCCTGCTCCATTTTTCCAAGCGATTGCGCCCATAAACAGCATCCCCAACAAGAACATATCCATATTATGAAGGTCACCACCACCACCGATTTTTGTACTTGCGATTAAACCAACAATCAAAAACATGATTAAAGGTAATAGAAGAGAGAGTTTCTGTATATTATTGATATGCCAGATTCCATTGCTTGTTAAGAACAATAAAATAATCAGCAGTGGGCCTACGGCCAAAAGCAGCGCCAACAGAATACCATTCCCATATGTGGAATTCGGCAGTAAACGATACCAAAGGAGAGGTTGGTCTTTCAAAGCTTTAACTGCATAATCAATAATAAAAGGGTAGGGACTTTCCGAGTTATCATCAGGGTTTGACACAGGGGGCACTTCATCAGCAGGCGAAGGTGTTGGAGCAGTGACCGTAGCAGATACAGCCGCAGGGTCAAACGTTTGTTGTATCAAGGCATCAGACCTTGCCAACACAGTAGAAAAATATATCCCACCAAACAGGCCCAACACAGCTAAAAGGATAGCTCGTTTCAAAGCCGGAGTAGCAGCTTTCCAGTCCGAGAAAGAAGCGGATGCAATTTCCAACATAAAAATCCACATACCAGGAGCAAATATCCACGTCAGTCGGCTTGCCTGTGCAAAATACCCTGCACCAACAACCAATGGAATGGCATACCACAATGGCGCTCGCCAGGCTAATGCAACCAGTACAGCGCTTATTACAAGCGGCGGATGGATGGGACCTTGTTTGAGAAAAAGAAATGCCCAAAGTGTCAGAAGCAGCCAGGAGAATTTATCCTTGGAGGCAATACGAAACAGAGCAAATCCAAGCAGAAAGTACGGAATAATTTGGGTAAGCCCCACCCATAACCTTGCCATACTGATCGTAAGACCAGGAATCAAAAACGATACTCCTCCAATAAATTGACGGCCAAAATCAAGATAAACTGGTATTTCTTCTCCGAGCGGATATATATATCGATCACGGCCGAACAAAACAGAATAGTCCCATAGGCGATTCCCTTCAGACCATCCTTGCGAAAATGGGTAATCGTTTACCAATATTAGAGAAGCGGCGATAGAGAATAAACTTGCCGTAAGAACAAGCATGGATAAAAACTGCGGCCAGCCAGCAATACGGTCACCTTTTGATGAAAGAATTGCAAGCAGACAGACAACAATTATCCAAACCAAGGTGCGAATATAAAGTTTTTGGAGAATAATCCCCCATACTGTAAATTGAAAAAGCCAAACTGGCACAATAAAAACAACAAGCCAGAGTACCCAGCGAAAGCCACCCAATTGTTCACGAATCTTAAAAAGAAGATTCGTGACAGGAATAAAAACTCGAGTATTCCAAAAAAACAAGATAATAAAAATAAAGAGGAAAGCACTGGCAACAACGAATGCATAATACAGCATGGCCCATGTACGGGAAAATTCTCCAAACCAAGTCCCTGTCCCCCATGCAATATCATGGAATTCATTACAAGCACGGTATAACGCCCACCCAATCAAGATAGTTGTCAATATGGTGAAAAATCTGTTTTCTTGAAAAATTTTATTCATTTAAATATGCATCTCGTTATTCTGAAAGTCTCACAAAATCAGCCTGTTGACGACTTTTAAGTAATTTTCACACATTTGTTCAGTTGTGTATCCTTGCATAATACGGAAGGATGCAGCCAGACCCAATTTACGTCGTTGATCAGGGTTATTTAATAATTGTAATATAGCTTTTGATAACTCTTCGGGGTTTTCCAACGGAACAAGGAGACCTTGCACACCGTTTTCGATTACTTCTTCAACACCCTGCACTCGCGAAGCTATGACTGGCAGTCCTGCCATCATAGCTTCCAGCAACGCCATTGGCAAACCTTCCCATCTTGACGGTAAAACAAAAGCATCAGCTGCCGCCAATAATTCCAGAACGTTTTCCCATTGTCCTAATAACCTAACCTTATTATCAAGAGCAAGAGCAGAAATTTGCTCTTGCAATTGCCCAAACATCGGACCACTTCCGCATATTCCTACCATAATATTTGGAAAAGACTGAACTACAGAGGGCATGGCTCGGATAAGGATCACATGTCCTTTTTCATAGACAAGTCTCCCAACCGCAAGCAGAAAAAAATCATTTTCACGGAGACCTAACTTCTGGCGTGTCATACTTCTATCACTATCACTCAACTTAAATGGACTAATAGCATTAAAAACAACCTCAATTCGCTTAGGGGATACTCCCTCCTGCACAGCGTCATCGCGGGTTCCGTTGGATGAAGCAATCAAAACTTGAATAACACCTAGATTAACCAAAGTCGAGTGCAACTTCTCACGCCAGCGCGGCAAACCACGGATTGTACCGAGATGTGTGCCAATCCGTACGGGAATCCCAGCTAACCAGGCAATGGGCAAACCCAACACATTGCTGTCATGCGTGAAGGTGATAGCAGCGTCAAATTTCCCCTGCTTGAAAATACTCCATAACTTTATCAAGCCATGGAGAAGTCTAAATAGACCACGAAGTCTCCCTTCTTTATTATCGAAGATATGCAAGTTTTGAATCTCAAACGGGTAGATATTCATCCATTTTTGATACAACCCATCACGGTCATAGAAAAACAGGACGGCTACTTTATAGCCATGCGATTGGAACCATAACGCCTGCTCCAACAAGAGTTTCTGTGCGCCGCCAACCGCCATTTGTGTTCCAAGCAGGACAATGGACAAAGATTTCATACACTTTCCATAAAGATTTTTTCAAAAAACGCCAGACGGGTTTTCTCTTTTTGATGCTGATCAAGATAAGGCGCAATGGTATCCAAGTACACACGCTTGCCCATCATAGCATACGCAAATCGGCGAATTGATTCGGCATGAGTTATGAGGTTATCTTCGCTGTTGGGAATTTGCATGATAGTCGGCAAATCAACCTGACTCAGGTCTGTATCATGATAGGCAATCAAAAGGGGCAGTCCATACAAAATAGCCTCACGGACTTTAAGCGGGCATGCTTCGCGCATACCCTTTCGATGCAATGCCAGCGTACCACAGGCGACATCCGTTTTCATAAATACCTCGCGGATCTGCGGTTGCGACAAAAAACCATGCATAGTCACATTGGGCGGAATGGACATGCTCACGTCATGTGCTGAGTAACCGACGATATTAACTAGTATATCCGGGTTAGCTTGCGCAAAGCGAACAAGCTTATCCACACCGTGCCAGTTCATGCCAGGTGTGCCAACCAGTGTCAGTACAGGTTTGTCATTTTGGGGCGGCGGCAGAATTTCAACAGAAGTCAGGTCCACACCATTAGAAATAACCACGCTGGGCTGATCCTTTTTCGGTGGGTAAATGCCGGTCAATTCCTGGGTGGGAGCAACAATTCCCGCAGCAGAGGCAAATGTCAGGCTGCGGGTGAAGCGGTTCATCCAATAAAAGAATTTTCCGCGCATGGAATATTCTGCTCGGTCATCAGAATTCACTTCCAATACAGTGGGGGCAATTTTGAAAAGCCAGTGAAGAGGATAAGAGTACAACCCAAAGCGCAAATAGATGATGTCCGGTTTATAACTTCGAATTGAATCCAGCATCCGCATCAAACCAGATATACGATTGGCTTCGCGTTTTATAAGGCTGGTATTCACCTCGAACACGAATTGAAGCTCTCCAGGAAACGGAATCTCCGACGGAGTGAGGCTGAACAGCACAACTTCATGTCCCACACTACGCCAGAGACTCATCTGTGTTTTAATTTTTTTACCCACACCGCCCTGCATGATCTCTGGCGCAATGTGAACAGTGATGTAGGCAATGCGCATTACTTGAACCAAGCCATTACTTTCTTCACAACAGGCACAAGGTTCTTCACAACAGGTCGGCGCATAAACTGACCATAGGATGGATAGTCCCAATAGGTCTTTTTAGGCGCGTTCATGACAGCTTTGAACTCATCGTCGCTAAAGTTGAACTTCTTAGCAACATACTCGCGGTCTTCCTCCTGCATTGAAGGCGAGTAGGTAGGAATCATCAATTCCTCCAGCGCCTGCGCACGGGTTATTTCACCGGAGCAAATCAAGCTGGAGAGATGACTGCGACGTTTATCAAAGCCGAATTTTTCAGGCAAGATATAACCCTGATAAAAACGCGTATAGATCGACTCATAATGCTTGCCGCCATAATAGCGCCAGCCCAATTCATCCTGCAGGACACGCAAAGCTTCGCCTTTGTTATAGCCAATGTAATTCAGGATTTCAATACGCTTCTGGGTAAACATACGGCGGTAAAAAGTAAAGAAATCATAATGTGGAAAGGTTTTGAGCGGGCGTGTGCCAAAGCTGCGGTGCAAGCTGCGGATGTATTTCCAGTCTGAATGTCCCTGTGACCACGCGTGCGGCAAATGCGACTCAGTACGGACATTCGTGCCGATGATGATGTATTTGACGCCAATCTTCTCTGCCATTCTGCCAAGGATGGCATTGATGGCATGGTCACTGGGAATCTCAGAATCGGGGGTGGACGCCTTCAGGAAAGCCACTTGCAGATCCCTGAACTCCTCCCAGTCAAGGACTTCGGTGTACAGGTCTATGCCGAGGCGTTTGAGGGTTTCTTCAATGTTCTTGACGGCGAGTTCCGAATCCCAACCGTTATCGAGATGAATCGCAAGCGGACGCAAGCCGTATTTCTTGACGGCATACGCCACGTAGGTGCTATCCACGCCGCCGCTAACACCGATAACACAGTCATACTGCTTGCCCAGCCCATCGCGGCGAATTTTTTCCGCAATCCGTTCGATCTCGCGCAGACCGGCTTCACCATCCAGCACATATTGGCGTACCATGCGGTCATAGGTATGGCAGTGATTACATACGCCGTTCTCATCAAATATAATTTCAGGGTCGCTGGTATCCATGACACAACGAGTACACATTCGGTATTCAATCATTCAGGCTCCTAACACGTTCTAGCACGGACTGAACCCCTGCAGAACAAAGATACAAGTTAAATAAATTCCTTCAACTCCCTCGGCGTTGGGTAACTAATCAACACGCCACGCAGTGGACCTTGAAAGACAAAGAGG
Organism: Anaerolineales bacterium; assembly: GCA_030824405.1. GTDB lineage: Bacteria > Chloroflexota > Anaerolineae > Anaerolineales > Villigracilaceae > Villigracilis. Next base: position 6,306 of record JAVBXV010000406.1, read on the forward strand.
CTGCCCGCAGCAGCAGCAGAGGCATGCCCCTGTTTGATAACCTCGGCAACGTGGGTCAAATTCCCTGCACCACCACACGCCACCACCGGCACATTCACGGCATCCGCCACTTTGCGGATGAGATCAAGTTCGTAGCCCTGCATCGTACCATCGCGATCAATCGAGTTAATGAAGATCTCACCCGCACCCATTTTTTCCATTTCGACAGCATGCTTCACCGGGTCGAGACCGGTCTTCTTCTGTCCGCAGCAGGTAAAAACTTCATACTTGCCGAGAAAACCCCTTTTTACATCCATCGAAACAACAGCCGCCTGACTGCCAGCATGGTCAGCCACCTCGCGCACAAGCAAGGGAGTCTCCACTGCGGATGTGTTCATAATCAATTTCTCGATACCGATGCCAAGCAGTCTACGCACATCGTCCATCGAACGAATACCGCCACCATACGCCAGCGGGATAAATGCCTCACTGGCAATGTCCTTCAAAAAATCGAACTGCGGGCCGCGATGTTCAGGTGTGGCAGTGATATCCAGCAAGACAAGTTCGTCCACTTCCTTGTCATTGAAAATACGGACGATGTTGATCGGGTCGCCAAGATACTTGGGCTCTTTGAATTTGACCGTCTTTACCAAGCCCTGTCCTTTTAATAGCAAAGCGGGAATCAACCTAGGTCTGATCATCGGACATTCTCTGCAAAATTTTTCAGTAAGCGCATCCCAAAACGATGGCTTTTCTCGGGGTGGAACTGAGTACCCATGATATTACCACGCCCAAGAATCGAATGAATCATCACGCCATATTCGGTTTCAGCGAGCACGTCATCCATTTCCTTTGCCACCACATGATAGGAGTGGACGAAATAAAAACGCGACTCAGAGTCCCAGTCTGCGACAAGAGGATGTTCACGACGGACCTGTGCCTCGTTCCAGCCCATGTGCGGAACTTTGAGGTGTGCATGCGCGGCGTCGAACTTAAAACGGATAGTCTCCGCATCAAACCAGCCCAGACCTTCCAGCTGCCCCTCTTCGCTTCCCTTCGTCATGAGTTGGAGCCCCACGCACAAACCAAGCACGGGAATCTTCTTGTCCAACACCAATTCGCCCACAACAGGCACCAAACCCGTCTCATGAAATTTTCGCATCGCAGCATCGAACGCGCCAACACCAGGTAAGATCAATTTTTCAGCCCCACGAATCACAATCGGATCCGATGATGTAACTGCCTTCACGCCTACCTTCTTAAACATGTTGACGATGGAGCCAAGGTTGCCAACGCCGTAATCCACAACAACGATCATCTTATCCTCTATGGGTTCGAATAGCAATCAAGCTGTCAGCAAAGTTCGAGAAATTCACATCTGAGTTATAACATTCACGCCACATTTGCAGGCTGCCCTCACGTTTTGCGCCGTCATCGTTTTGATTATCGCACAAAACGGTCAACGCCGAAGCAACTTCTGCAGGAGAAGGGTTTGGAGGTAACAGCCATCCATTTTTATCTGTAACTATCTCTACATTCCCACCCACGGCAGTAGCTATAATGGGAATGCCACAACTGACCGCCTCCATAATGGCAACGGGAGTTCCTTCCGAAGCGCTCACATTCATAAAAACATCCACCGGGTTGTCACGATAAAAGCGGAGCAGGGCGTCCTGCGACTCGTACCCTGGGAAACTCGCGCTCGCATTTTTAGGGAACATTCGCAAAGCCTCAGTCGCCATCTGCAAGCGGGTTTCACCCTCACCAAAATGCGTCCACTCAAAACGAACATCCCTTCGCAACCTTGCCGCCTGGGCGATCCCCGCCATGATCAGTTCCACCCGTTTGACAGGCACAAGCTTGGAACAGGAAACAATCCTCACATATGCGCCTTGCGAAGGGCGCGTGATAAAACCGGGATATTGCACCCCGAGCAGACTCGCCTCATATTTTGATTTAAATTCAGGGTAGCGTTCCTCCAAATATTTCAAACCCGCGTTCGAGTCTGGAAATAGACAGTCCAGATATGCAATAGTTTCGCGCCTGCGTGGCCAATACGGGAAGTCATATCGTTCTTCATAAAGATCATATCCGTGGGTACGGGAAACAACACACAGTTCAGGATGCGTCCTTTTTGCCAAGCCAAGCCCAAAAGCTGTATCGTCAAACCAATAGGTATAAAAGACACAATCCGCTGGCGAAACACCTTGCCTCGTCAGCCATGCCAAAACCCATCTGCGAGAAAGTTCGGCATTCCCAACAAACTTAATCAAGCGGACAAGTGCCTTAAAATTCCACAAAATGGGCGGGCAATTCAACAGGTCAAGATAAAGATGCGTGGAAACCAGGGATAAAACAAGAGATAGGATACGGTTCGACCTTAGATAGCTTGCATAGCCAATTTCAACTTCAATCCCATCTTGCAAGGGAAGTCGATGTCCATCGCAGCGGCGGGGTACAACTATAACCCTCTCAAATTTCTTCGTTAATATTCCCATCTCCTTTTCCAGAAAAGTCTGCTCCGAGCCACCGTCGTAAGGATAGGTCTCTGGAAATAGAACCAGGATCATAAAAAGTCTTCCCGATGTTTTGCGAATTCTTCAATCGCGCGCTCGTAATCGTCATGTCTGCCAATATCGAGCCAGTATCCATCGAAGTTGAATACGTTGACCTTCTTACTGTCATGCATCAACTTAAGAACAAGTTCGGGCAAATCGAGGCGTTCGCCTTTGGGAATGTAGTTCAGGATTTCTGGCTCGAAGAGGTAAATGCCCATACTGACGGAATAGTGATAGGTGGGCTTTTCGATATAATCTGAGATCCAGTTATCTTCATCTACTTGGATAACGCCGAGATCAATTTTCACATCGCGTTGGTAGCAAGCGACTGTGGCAAGTGCGCCACGGTCGCGGTGATATTTCAGCATGGCACTGTAATCGATGGTCGTGAGCAGGTCGCCATTCATGACCAGAAAGGTGTCGTTCAAATTCGGGACGAGTGCAATCGGTCCCGCAGTGCCAAGCGGTTGTTCTTCGCGCGAGTAATCGATCTTCGTACTGAACTTGCTTCCATCACCACAATACGCCATCAGCAGTTCCGCGAGATAACCAGTAGCGAGGGTAATATCGTCGAAGCCTTTCTTTTGCAACTGACGGATGACGATCTCCAGGATCGGCATTTCGCCGATGGGCATAAGCGGCTTGGGTAAAACGGTTGTGTATGGGGCAAGGCGTGTACCTTTCCCGCCAGCTAAAATGACTGCTCGCATGTTACACCGTGTATTGGTCGGGTCGGTAGAGATCGAGATGAGCGGAGATCCACTCAATGGTGAGTTTCAAGCCTTCGTCAAGAGAGATGCGGGGTTCCCATCCGATCATGCGCTTAGCTTTTTCGTTCGATGCCCACAGCTTCATCACTTCACTTTTCCCAGGGCGGATACGCTGCGGGTCAGCTACAATCTTGGGAGTCTTGCCGATGATCTTGAAGATCTTCTCCGCCAGATCGCCAACACGGATGGTGTTGTCGTTACCGAGATTGACTTCTTCACCGAGCACACCTTCGGCTTCAGCAACTTTCAAAAAGCCGTTGGCAGTATCATGCACAAACGTAAAATCGCGCGAAGGTTCGAGGCTGCCAAGTTTGACTTCGTCACGCGTCAATGCTTGAACAATAATGGTTGGAATGACCGCGCGCATGGACTGGCGCGGACCAAAAGTATTGAACGGGCGCAGCGTGACCACGGGCGTTTCGAATGAACGATAAAAACTTTCAGAGATACGATCTGCACCGATCTTGCTGGCAGAATATGGCGACTGTCCCTGCAGGGGATGCTTCTCATCGATTGGCACATATTGCGCCGTGCCATACACTTCGCTTGTGGATGTATGTACCACGCGCCGCGTACCGAAATCGCGCGCCGCCATCAGCACATTGAGCGTGCCCATGATGTTTACGTCAATCACTTCGCGCGGGTTCACATACGAATACGGGATCGCGATCAACGCGCCAAGATGAAAAACAGTGTCCACACCGCGCACGGCGTTACGAACTGCTTCGTTATCGCGCAGATCACCTTGCATAACTTCCACTTTTGCGAACGCATCAGGTGAAATCCATTTCAACATGCCAAGGTCATTGCGCGAGTTGTAGCGCACAAATGCCCGTACCTGTGCACCTTCACTTACTAAACGTTCCACCAAATGACTGGCAATGAATCCGCCTGCACCTGTAACTAAAACTTTTATACCATTCCAATTCATTTTGACTCCACTTTGACCCGCTCGCGCCAATCATCGAGCAAATCAGACAAAGATTGTTCTACTGAAATTTTCGGTCTCCAGCCTGTAACCTTGTGCAGTTTCTGATAACTACCCACTTGCACGGGCACATCGTTCTTCTGGAATCGTGCCGCATCAACCCTAGCCGATAATTGTTTCTGCGACTTGGACATCATCACACTCAAGCATTTCTGGATCGCCACCGCACGCCCTGAGCAGACGTTATAAGTCTGTCCTGCTTCACCTTTCTCTGCCACCATCGCGAATGCACAAACAGCGTCACGCACATCCACAAAATCGCGTTTAGCATCAAGGTTACCGGTGACGATCTCAGTTTGGTCAGAATACTCTAACAACGCAATTTGACGTGCGAATGCCGAACAAGCTAGATCTGGCGATTGCCCCGGTCCAAGCAGGTTAAACATCCGTATGATAATGACAGGTAACCCGAACGCGTAATGATACCGCAGCGCCGCCGTCTCCTGCGCCGCCTTACTGACAGCATACTCAGTGACAGGGCGCAGAGGGGAACGCTCTGTAATGGGGTGTGAGCCTTTGGTCAAACCATACACGGCGCTTGAGCTTGCCAACACCACCTTCGGGTGTGTTTCCAACTGCATGATTGCGTCGAGAAGATTTAACGTCCCAAACAGATTGGATCTGTAATATAACTCCCTATCCGTGGATTTGATGATACCCGCAAGGTGGAAAACGATATCGGGCTGACAATCGAGCACGACACGAGTCAGAGTTGTTCGGTCGGAGAGGTCACCGATGAAGATATTCTCTCCTGCCGGGCGGAGATCCAGGCCATACACCTGCCAACCTACACGGAGAAGTTCGTCCTGCAGATATTTGCCGACGAACCCAGAAATGCCTGTCACCAGTATCTTTTTCATTTTTTATCATATCCATTTCTGCACCCGTTGATATCTAAAACACTGCCTGATTGAACGACCGGGAGCAAATATCACCACTCTCAATCAGATAACCCAGTTTTACTTTACTGCTAAAACATTTCTAACTATTCTTTCAATCGCAACCCTGCCAACCTCGGCACTTAACTCATGTGCAGCCAGTCCGGATCGCTGCTTATAGTATTTTATTTTCTCAGGAGTCAATTCTTTCAACCTACCAGCAAGATCTTTTGGGTCAAAAGATCCCGCAACAATTCCACAGTCATACTTTTCAACGATTTTTTTCATTTCAACACTAGGACCAATAGCCACAGCCAAGCGCCCCTGCACAAACTCGAACAACTTATTTGGAAGAGCATATTTCAAATTGAAATTTGAAGGCGGACACAAAAACAGTCCAATATCATATTGATTCAAGAAGGGAATTATCTGCCACATTGGCACTGGAGGTATTAATCTAACGTTGCTATATCTTTTTGCCATAGAATCTATCATTCGAATATACGCGGGATCGCCAACCAACATCAAATCGAGAGTATATCGCTCACCCAGATGCGCCATTATATCGAGCATCGATTCTAGGTGCCGAGAGCGATTGGCTGCACCATGATGAATTATTCGAATCTTTTTTCCGTCAACAACAGAAGGCTGAAGATCATGATACGAAGGCAAACTCATCACAACCTCTGGAACAACACCGAACTCCTGTTCGTACTCACACGCCAAGCCATCACTTACAGTTATCACCTTATCGCACTTAGCTAGATACTTTTTACACAAATACACGTTAACGGGCTGAGTCTTAAGACGCCACAACCATTGATCTTCAAAATTCCGGGGGTAATACTCACGTGCATCCAGAATAACTTTTGAATGAGCAGCTTTTACAGCAAACGCAAAAGGAAGCAACGTACAATCATGACTAATAATCAAGTCAAATTGCCTCTCAAACAATTCATCCTTTAATGAATTCGCTGCACCAAGCGAGGACCAAACAATCCCCTCATAATCTTGAACAATCAGCCGAAAAGCTCGCACAGTGAAATTTACCGCCCTGGCCCAAAGCAGCCTCAAGTAGCGAAAAACTTTGATTCCATTCCCATCATCTGCTCCAGTATGTGGTTCAAAAAGTGAAATCGACTCAACACCGTCAATATCGACCGCGTTTCGAGCAACTACTGTTAATTCATATTTAGATCTTAAGAATTCGATCATCCGACTCGGACGAGGATCCACAATTGGATTAGAATCGACAATTAGTAAAGCCTTTGTTTTCTGGGCACTACTCACAGAACCTCCAAATCAAGAATGAAATACTGTTAATATTTCTTGAAAAATCATTGCTTACCTTTCAGTTTTACAAAAGCCTTTTTAGATAAGCGCGGAATGGAATAAACAGCATTGAGCATTCGACCTGCAAATGTAAGTTGGTCACGGGCATAAGAGGGGTAGCAATAGATATTTTTTCGGGGAAGTTCCAAAATTTCTTGAAACTCAGCATCTGTCAAACCAAGTTTCTTAATAACATACTCACGATCGCTTTCCTGGAGAGAAATTGAATACGGTGGTTTTTCAAGTTCCATTAACGCGTCTTCACGAGTAGTCTCCCCTGAGCAGATCAAACTCGAAAGATGCCCTCTTCGTTTATCGTAACCAAATTTTACAGGCAAGATATATCCCTGAAAAAAACGAGTGTAAATAGACTCAAAGTGTTTTCCACCATAATACTGCCATCCAAGTTCCTGTTCCAAGACCTTAATCGCATCACCTTTTATGTAATCAACATAATTAAGAATATCAAACCAGGTTTGACGAAGACGATAAAGTTCTTCTTGAAACTGTGTACGATGGGGGTAAGATTTAAGTGGAATCGTTCCAAACTGTCTATGAACACTTTGGATATATTTCCAATCAAAATGTCCCGTTGACCAAGCACCTGCAACATGAGTTTCTGTCCGAACATTTCGGCCAGAAATTACGTATTTAATACCCATCTGATCCGCAAATTGATACATCAAAGAAACAATAGCATGATCGCTGGGTATTTCAGAGTCTGGAGTAGAGGCCTTAAGAAAGGCCAACTGAAGATCTTTAAATTCAACCCAATCTATTACGTGAGTATGCAGATCTATATCCAGCAAATTAAGCGTTTTGTGAATATTAGCAACAGCCAGCTCTGAGTCCCACCCATTGTCCAAATGCACAGCCAAAGGTCTTAGCCCGTATTTTTTCACAAGATATGCGACATAGGTGCTGTCCACACCACCGCTCACCCCAATAAGACAGTCATATTTTTTGCCTTTTCCATCATATTTGATTTTATTAACGACCTGTTCTAATTCACGCTTTCCATCCTCCCCAACACGAACCAATTTACGAACCATTAATTCGTAATTATGGCAATGATTACAAACGCCTTGGTCATCAAATATAATGTCCGGATCAGAGGTATCCATAACACAACGGGTGCATATCTTCCTATCAGTTTTTTGCATTTAAATCTCCTGTGTAAGCCAAGCACTTTCAGTATCTCTACTTTATTTCTCTGAGTTCTTTTAGACGGCAAACGAAATCATTCGTATTAGTTTCTACTGAATAAAATTCACGCCATGTTTCAAAGCTACCAGACCTCTTCAACAAGGCGCTTTGAGAATCGTCAATAAAAGACAAAAGAGCCTGGGATATATCATCTGGAGTTGGGTCAGGAGGCAATAGTATCCCATTCTTTTCAGAAACAATTTCAATATTACCGCCCACAGCAGTAGCTATGATGGGAATACCGCAACTAATAGCCTCCATGATAGCAATAGGAGTACCTTCCGACTCACTGACAAGCATGAAAACATCAATTGGGTTATTCCGATAATAACTGAACAAATCATCCTGGCTTGTATAACCCGGCAGGTAGGCTTTTGCATTTACAGGGAAGATATTATTGGCAAGAATTTGAAGTTTTTCACGATTCTCGCCATTTCCGAAATGGTGCCAAACAAACTGGCGATCGTTTCGATATCGACTTGCAAGAGCAATTCCTCTTAGAAGAAGATCAATCCGTTTATCTTTTCTGATCATCGCACAAGAAACAATATGAACAACTTCATCCTGTGAAGGTTTTGTCAGAAATCGTGGATCTGTGGTTCCCATTCGTATAGTACTAATCTTTTCAGAGAACCTCTCATATCGTTTTTGTAAGTAAAGAGTACCCGCTTCTGAATCCGGGTATACAGCATCAACCATATCAAGAGATATTGAGCGACAGGGAATGTATGGCGGCGAATAGCGTTCTTCATACAAATCTCCACCATGCGCCCTAGATACCAATTTAATTTCTGGGTACATATCTTTGACAAGTCCAACTCCCAGGGTTGACCGCGCAAACCAAAAAGTGTAAAAAATACTGTCCGCCAAATTAATGTCTGACTTTTTAATCCACGCTTTTAGCCATATGGCTACCAACAACGACTCTCTCAAAAATGCGAGGAAATTTCTTGCGGCGGACAAATGGAGTAAAACGTCATATTTCTCACAGATTTCTTTATATAGCACTGGAGAAAACAAAGTTAGTAAATAAGTCAAATATTTATTCTGCGAAGCAATAAAGACTGAAAACTCTGTTATAACCTCAACACTAGGGGGGACAGGATGCAATTCGCCTTTGCAAACACTTGGTAGCAAAATTACACGGTCAAATTTTTTAACAAGGATATCAATTTCAGCGGTCAGGAACGATTGCTCCACGGCAATGTCATAAGGGTAAGAGTTAGTAAAAACAATAATATTCATAATAAGAGTGCCATTTCACACATTAATTTCTGAGTCGGCCAATAGCTAACCAAACAGTACCTCTCGCCATCTATTTATTCGGCTTCGAATTGTCTCTCGATCAAAATAATCCTTTAGATATTCATCAGGTATATGAACAACCTTCCTTAAACCTAAAATCGCACGACACTTTTGAAAAAACACCCAAAGCAAGGCATTGATTCTAGGCTTCACCTCGGGAATTGCAACTCGTAACGGGGCACTGGGAGGCAACATGGCGTCTAACTTCAGCAATCTCGAAATGATGACCGCCAGATTTTCAATTGAATCTCCAGAGCTCATCATCTGCTCCTGCGCCCACTCAGCAAGCCGAACACCAGAGTTCTTTCCAAACTGAAAAAGACACGCATTAAGAAAGTCTGACTTTTGATCGATGTGATCCAAGTACTCATGCCACTCAACCTTTAGCGAAGATGGCGTTGGATAGGGTTCAAGTATATAAACTGGCTTTTCAGCAATAGCAGCTTCCAAAAGACTGGTACTGTAAGAGGAAACAACCATATCACTTGCAAGGACCCAATCCCGCACACTTTCCTCTTGCAAAATATGGATTTTTTTAGGAATAACAGGAAGCACCCGAGAGACAAAAGCCGTAAACTCACTCAGAGAAGTAGCTGGACGGGGGCGCAAGATAATATCCACATTACCGCCTGCAACGGCTTCGTCGCACCATCTAACGGTCTCTGCAAGTGATTTATTGCAATACTCACGCATTGCATATACGTCATCCGATGATTGTCCATTTCGAATGAATTGCTCAAGGGTAGATTGAGTGTAAAAAGCCCAGTTGTAATTCTCCGGGAAGAATACCCATCTACTATGGAGGGGTATTCCATGTTTTTTCGCAAGTTGCTCCCGAGGCACAAAATAACGTCGATACGGTTCATTATACAGGGCATACGCAGGCTGCCCGTTAAGGTAAATATGATCTTCCGAAATACCTGACGCTCTCAGGGTAGAAGCATAAGATGCACTCCATGCATGATGAACAACATGGTTTAGGGCAAATTCTCCGCGCGGAGTTTTGGCAACCTTATTCCCTGAATAGAATATCTGTTCCCAAGTCATATTAAAGAATATTGACTTACGCCAGGCAGCCAAAAGACGGGGGTAACTCTTTTCAGTATAACAAAACGGAAGAATCACCAATCTAGGACTCACATCATAAAGAGCATCGGTGAATCCGGATGGCCATTGAACGATTTCAACCGAAACGCCAAACTCCTCCCGCAAAATAGCCGAGACCGCGCAGGCAACATCTAGTTCCCGCGCGGCATGTTCATATAAATAGACAACATCAACTTTTCGCATTCTTAAAAACCAAACACCTTCAAGGAATATACTGCCATCTTGCCATACAAAGGGGCGTCTATTTCGATCTCAGACATTCAATTAACCGCAATACTTCATCACACGTTTCGACAATGACAAACCATCCAGCTCATGGAAAGCCAATGCCTGTTGCGGCGTACCGCATGCAGGGTAGCCTTCAACAGCAAATTTGACCATCTGCTTGCCATTCAGCAAGCCATGCTCAGCACAGGCAGTGAGGATGTTATCCATCAAGCCTCCAGCAGGGTGATGATCTTCGAGCATGAAGATATTGGAGTACGGCTTGAGAACTTCGGTCAGCCACTTCACATCCACGCGGTTAAGCCAGGGCATGTTAATGATGCTCAAGCCGAATCCACGCTCGGCGAGGAGTTCGCTAGCGAGGAGTGCCTCATGCAACATGACGGGACCATAGGCGAACATGATCGCATCTTTCCCCGCAGTGAGTTGACAGCCCTGCCCAAGCTTGAACTCATATCCAGCAGGGAGTGCAATTCGGCGCGGACTGGGTCCAATGATGAGGCGCAGGGCAATCACATCGTCAGTCTTGTTCACGGCATAATCCATCGCCATACGAGTCTCTTCAGCGCTGCAAGGTTGCAAGATGGTGCAATTCGGCAAGGCAGAGAAGAGCGAAATATCGCGCAAAGATTGGTGAGACTTGCCCGGTCCAGCGGGGATCAAGCCAGCATAGTGCAAGGCATAAATGATCTTGGACTTTTCGCCAGCGGCATTGTAAATCTGCTCATTAGCACGGGATGCGAGGAAGCTAGCAAACGAGTTGACTACGGGCAGAAGTCCCTGACGGGCAAGACCTGCCGCCATGGAAACCATATCCTGCTCGGCGATACCGTTTTCGATGAAACGATCGGGGTAGGTATTTTCAAAGTCACGGACTTTGCAGTCAGAGGAGAGGTCAGCATCGAGCACAACGATGTCTTTACGTTGGGTAGCAAGTTCCACCAAGGCTTGACCATATGCACGCGAGACATATTCATCCGTTGGCTTCACAGAAAGACGATCCAACGCTGCCTGGCTGAGAGGTTCACCTTCGAGCATGGATGGTGTGGCTGTCTTCGCTTCCGGCTCAACGGGAGTCAAATGCAACGGGTCAAGCGACACAGCCGCGAGGTCCGCATTGATGCGTTGAATCAGTTCAGAATAACCTGCCTCGAAGGCAGCATCATCTGGCGCACCTGAATGCCAAGGATAAAGTCCTTTTCCAATTTCAAGCGCAGCGGGATGCTCCATGAAGGAGATGCCACGACCTTTGATGGTATCGGCGATGATAATCTGCGGCTTGCCTTTGACCTGCTTGGTTTCGGCGAGCGCCTTTTCGATGGAACGGAAATCATGCCCGTCAATGCGAATGACATGCCAGCCGAACGCGGTGAACTTTTCAACAAGGTTGCGAAGATCGATAATCTCAGCAACAGGCTTATCGGATTGCACCTTGTTGTCATCAACGATGACAGTGAGGTTATCAACCTTATGATGCGCGGTGACATGTAGCGCTTCGTAATTCTGACCTTCCTGTAACTCGCCATCGCCGGTCATCACAAAGATATGCCCGCCATTGTTGTTGTACTTCTTCGCCCACGCCATGCCGCGCCCCTTCGAGATGCCCATGCCGAGCGAACCCGAGTTGGCTTCCATGCCGCGATTGCCGATGTCGGGATGACCATTCAACCCATTGAGGCGGCGCAGTGACATAAGCATAGCATCGGGAATTTCACCGAGCGAATGAAGCACGGCATACAAGCCCGGCACATCATGCCCTTTCGATGAAAAATAAATATCGCGGTCGGGGCTGTCGAAACCAACCTTGAGCGTATTCATCTCTTCATAGTACATCCAGACCACGATATCCATCGCGCTGAAACTCGAGCCAAGATGCCCCGACCCAGCGCGCTTCACTTCAGTGAGTGTGTTGGCACGGCACATATCCGCGATGATCTGGAGCTTCTTGTATTTGTCGGCAGAAGAATTGCGCACGCGCTTGAATTCTTCCACGGGGATTAATTTTAGTTCAACCATGTTTTCCTCTTTATAGACGCTGCGCCTCACCCCGCGCCTGCACCTGATTCTTCTTTATGAAATTTTTTCTACCTTTGGCAGTTGCGCCTCACCACTTGCAACGAGACGTTCCGCCAGATCCCAATCGTAGGGATGGTTCACATCAAAGCCTTCGCAGCCTTCCGAGATGAATGGCATGACCACTTCACCTGCGATGGTACGTCCATTGAAGACCACACGCGACCAGGCAATTTCAATGCTGGCATTCTGCGAATAGACTTCGGGAAGTCCTTGATAGGGCATGCTGTGCCAGGGTTGTTCCTTCGGTCCGAATGGAAGCAAAGGCATCATGCGTTTACCGCGGATCACCCACATCTTGCCGGGGTGTTCCTTGGCCTTCTCCACAGCGCGGAGCGAGTCTACGCCTTCTTCGGCTTTGAAGGCATTCCATGCCCGCTGAATGGTGCTCGGCAAACGAAAGGGACTGGTCGGGCGCAAGATGCTGAAGCAATCATACTCGCGTCCCATCTCTTTCAGTTTGTGAAGAGTAAAATCCAACCATTCGATATCGAGCGCTAAATCACCTGCAATCTCAGCGGGACGAAGAAAAGGAACTTCCGCGCCGTAGGAACGAGCAATTTCAGCATATTCTTCCGAGTCAGTAGAGACGAGAATATCCGAAAAAATTCCGCTTTGCTTGGCAGCACAGATCGTGTACACAATCAACGGATGCCCCGCCAGAGGACGGACATTTTTTCCCTGCACCCGTTTCGAACCGGCACGGGCGGGAATCAAAGCGATGACCGAAGGATTCTCTTTGCTCATACCTGCGTCGGGTCGATGTTGATGTAAACATCTTTCAATTCAGAATAAATGTTGAGCGCTTCGGTACCCGGCTCACGTGAACCATTGCCCGAAAGTTTGCGCCCGCCGAAAGGCATATGCGGCTCAGAACCATGCGTCCCAGCGTTGACAACCGCCACACCTGTTTGAACCTTGTCGTAGAAACGAGTAGCACGGTGAATACTTTTAGTGTGAATACTGGCGGTCAGACCATAAGGCGTATCGTTCGCCATTTGAAGCGCGTGTTCAAAATCTTTTACTTTGAATAACAACGCTACGGGCCCAAACAACTCGCATTCAGAAATCTCATCATGCGGGTCAACATTTTCGATCAGAGTTGGCGCAATGAAGTAGCCGTCTTTATGTTCGGCATCGGTCATGCGCTCACCGCCGCAAAGGATGGTTGCGCCGTTCTTCTTTGCTTTTTCCACGGCGGAAACCATACCAAGCAACTGTCCTTCATTGATAACTGCGCCAAAGTCGCAATCATCCGTGATGCCAACTTTCAACTTCTTTGTTTTCTCCACAAGCATATCGCGGAACTTTTCGTACACTGATTCGAAAATGATGATTCGACTTGTGGATGCACAGCGCTGTCCAGCATTGCTGAACGCGGAAAGCAGCACCCACTTCGTAGCGTTCTCCAAGTCGGCGTCGTCACATACTACGAGCGGATTCTTCCCGCCCAGTTCCAGTGAGATGCGCGCGAAGCGTTCCGCTGCCACACGGTTGATGATGCGCCCTACTTCAGTTGAGCCAGTGAAGCTGATCACGCCCACATCTTGATGTGCAACCAACGGCGCACCTGCTTCTTCGCCAAATCCCTGCATGATGCTCAGCACACCATCGGGCAAACCTGCTTCTTTTGCGATCTGCCCGAAGATCCACGCCGTAGCTGGCGTATCTTCGGCGGCTTTCAAAATGGCGGCATTGCCACAGATGAGCGACGGGAAAACCTTCCACGCCACATTGGCAATCGGCGTGTTCGCGGCGATGATGAGTCCCGCCACACCGATGGGCTGACGAATAGTCATGGCATACTTGTTCGCCGTGCCGCTCGTCGTCGTGCGACCATACAGACGCTGACCTTCACTGGCATAGAACAATCCGCATTGGATCGCTCCACCCGTTTCGCCTAACGCCTCTTTCATGGACTTTCCAGTTTCCGCGGCGACAATGGCAGCGATCTCACTCTGACGGTTCTGCATCCCCACCACGATCTTATGCAGGATCATGCCGCGCTGCACGGCAGGCGTATCCGCCCAGGCAGGTTGGGCTTTCTTCGCTGCTTCAATGGCTTGTTTAATATCAGCCTCGCGTGAACGAGCTACCTTGCAAAGCAGGTGTCCGTTCGCAGGGTTGAGTTTTTCAAACCATTCATTTGCCTGAGTTGGTTGTTCCTGGATTCCGATCCAGTTTGGGATTTGATTGGGGAGCATGATTACCTTTGAGTCATATGCAGGTCGCGCTTGAAGCGTGACCTGCTCAGTCGTTATTTCAAAATCTCGAAAGCAAAATTATCGTCTTCGAGCAAGTTCTTGGCGAGTATCTTGCCAATAACGTTATCCAGTTCATACGGCGGAATGCCATCACTGGGAGATTTGATGGCGATGTCTTCGCGAGTCAAGACTTGACCCGCCTTGAGGTCACGTGCGGCAACAAGTTTCTTGCCCATCTTAGTGATAGGGTTAACTTCACTGGGATAGATAATCTTTTCACCGTCACCAAGCGCTGAGCGTACGCGGCGCAAGTCGCGCACCAGTTTACGCATCCCGATCGGTTCGAGAGAAAAGGCATGGTCGGTGCCTTTCAATGTGTGATTGAGCGTGAAGTGTTGTTCCACCACTCGTGAACCAAGCACATACGCCGCCAACGCCATTGCGATCCCGTTCTCATGGTCAGAGAGACCAATGACAACATCAGGGAACTTATCACGGTAGGTAGAAATGACGCGCAGGTTCAGATCCTGCGGTTCGGCAGGGTAGGACGCCGTACATTGCAGGATACTTAATTGCGAGTTAATGGGCATGATGGCGTCATGGGCACGCTGGACATCTTCCATTGTGCCGCCACCTGTGCTGATGATCATAGGCTTTCCAATTTTGGCAATATGTTTCAAGAGCGGAGTGTTCTTCAGATCGCCCGATGCAACTTTGTAAAGTGGCATATCGAGTTCAGCGAGAAAGTCTGCGCTATTAAAGTCAAAAGCTGTGGAGAAAAAGATGAGATCAAGCTCCTGCGCGTACTTTTTCAATTCCACATATTCAGTACGCCCGAATTCCAATGCCTCACGGTGTTCACCATAAGTTGCGCCGAAACTATTTTCATTATCGTATGGTTTGTCATATGCGGCGCGCGTCAACAAGGACTTGTTATCACGCTTCTGCAGTTTAACCGCGTCCACGCCGCATTCCTTGGCGGCTTTAAACATTTCCTTCGCCTTCTGCAGGTCGCCTTGGTGATTGTTGCCAATCTCGGCGATCACAAAGCAGTCGCTATCATCCGAGATGATGGAATTTCCAACGGTGAGTTTTCTTGTCATGGTCATATCCTAACTTTCAATTTATATGATTATATATTACGGCACAAATAACATCAAAAAACAGAATATTGTGAATGGAGTTTTCCCAGCAAGGAGAAAGATTAACGCTGGAGCATCTCATTCTCATTTCTCACAAAAAGATAATTACTGGTTTCCATTTCCAAGCCATGATTGCTGGTCGATTCAAGATGAAAGTCTTTAGACACCATATAATCAATAATAAGCTGACATGTTTCAAGACTCGGTTCCATCTCAACCTGAATACTCTTCAAACCAAGCCAATTCAAAGTTTCACTAGCACCATTAAGGATTTCCCATTCAATCCCATCAACATCAAGTTTAATATGGCTTGGTTTCTCAAGATGAAAAACCTCTATCAGGTTATCCAATGAATAACTAATTATTGGTTGCTCAAAAACAGGCTCAAAGCCCTGCCCAAGATGATTAATGGGCTTACCAAGTGCATGCAAGGCAGTTCCCGGCAACAAGCTGCTGTAATTCAAAACATCTAACTTCGTACCATTGGAAAGAGCAATACCCAAAGGAATTACACGACCCTGACATCCATTCAGGTAGATATTTTTGCTCAACTGGGCAAATGTAGCAAAACTTGGTTCAAAAGCATACACCTTTGCCTTTCCTTTGGTATGTTTGTTGACAACAAGGGAATATGCACCAACATTAGCTCCGATATCATAAACAATATCTCCCGGACCAATATATTTTTCTATCCACCGAATCGTCTCAGGTTCTTTTCTGCAAGAAAACCGCCTGGTTTTATATTCAATCATCGAGTCAGCAGCCAAAACAATCGTCTCTGGTTCATAATCCATATTCACGGTCACAAGACCGCGTTCTTTAATTTCAACCAACAAACGTGGCGCAAAACGATTATAGATTTTTACAATACCAATCGCCAGAAATACCGCCAACTTATCAAAATATTTACTTAAAGTCATTATCGTATATCCTGTTATCACTTTCGCTCAGAAATTTAGACCGTAGCCCACTTACTACAGCTTCACGAACAAATACTGACCCGTCAACAATGCCATTCCAAAATAATCAGTATGAGTTTCAGTGAACTCATGCACTGCTTTTTCAATCCCTGGACAACTATTAAAGCCATAATCATCCATCAGGATTGCGCCACCTTTGACCATGCGGCTGTCAAAATAGTCCAACGCAAATATCGTAGGGTCATAAATATCCATGTCAAGATGCACGAAATTGAAACGCATATCCTTCAAGGCATCGCAACGATCTTGAAAACGGCCTTTGTAAACCTGAACACTCTTGAATTTTTGAAGATATTGCTGGACGCTTTCAAAACTTGTATCGCTGAACAGACCTGATGTGTGGTCTGTCTCCACGGATTTATTAATATCCTCCGCCTTGTGACCTTCAAAGGTATCGAAACAATAATGCGAATACCGAAGACCAAGCCGTTCTGCCAGCGACGCAATGAAATAACTGGTTCCACCCTTGTAAATGCCAACCTCTACCATTTTTATCTCATCACCCTTTTGAGCCGAAAAGCCCAAAGATTCAAGGATTTGATAAATTGTATATAGACGGTCGTAATATAATGATGACCTCTTATTGTCTACAACCGCACCAGCTAACTCACCAAACACAGGCTGCTTGCGAACATCTCGCTGCTTATGTGCAGATTTTCCGTAATAATCCCAAACATAATGGTATCCCGTCTTTCGCAGATAAGCATCAATCCCAATAGACCTTAATATTCGTTGAAATACAAACTTAATTCCAGATAACATAATTGACATCTCCTAGCATATCAAAAAAATTGAAAAAATCTACCCGGTCATACGACTATAACCTAACAAACTACAATTCAAGCTGCTACACTTATGAGCTTTCAACTTTCCGTTTTATGATTTTTTTGAGAAGCTGGCTGTTATGCAACAGATCCAAAAGAGAAGCACGAAGCACAGGAAAAACAGATAAACATATGGCAACATAAATTGTACAACCAAGGATGATATCAAAAATCCAACTTGTTCGTCCGATATTCATAAAGTAAACCGAACCAAACACGAAAAAGCCTAAAAAAATAAAGGGCAGGGTATCTGCAAAATACCATTTCGCCTTTTCGCTCTGTAAAACGTGACGATGCATGACATGGGGTACGATCGAGTAGTACAACAGATTAAAAACGGCCCAGGAGATGCCCGCGCCCGCAATCCCATAATGGGAGATCAAAAAATACATTAACGGCGCCAGCAATGCGAGATTAATAGCATTATTCCAAACAGCAATCCACGTAATACCAGCTGCCAACTGCAGCATAAAGGGAATGGTCATCATCGAATTGAACATGGCCGCCAGCGCTAGAAACGAAAGCGTAGATGAAGCGTTTAATGCAACGTCCTCAGAACGCGTCCAGAACAGCAGAATATCATGAGAGAAGAACAACATAATCCCAGATACTGGAGCAACCAGAAAGGAATT
>JAVBXV010000019.1 GCA_030824405.1 Anaerolineales bacterium
CCTCGGGTAAGGCGGTGCAAAACTGTATTACTTGTCGGGGTGAGAGGATTTGAACCTCCGACCTCGCGGACCCGAACCGCGCGCTCTACCGGTCTGAGCCACACCCCGAAAGCCTGCGAATTATACCATTGAGATTTTTTTTGGCAAGCGGAGTTATGGCTTAAGCAAAACTTCCATGGTGTATACGTAGATAAATTTTTTCAGATCGGGGTCGCTCACATACAGCTCAGGATTCTCCTGACGAAACACAAGGCGCGCCAGCGTAGGCTCTGTTACTTTATACGGAAGCGTGGTTTCGAAAGATTCGGGATCAATGCCTTTGAAAACAAGGACGCGCGAACTGACGGGCTTGCCCTCAGGAAGAAGCAATTCAGCAAAAACAGGCTGGGTATTGAAAGGCCAAATTTTTCCTTTGAGCGTCAACACTCCGCCTGATACTTCGTCTCCATCTTCGAGGCCTTCGAGCATCACACGTTCGTAGATCATGTTTCCCACAGGGTTGATCTGATTGCTCCCGACCGAATACAACAGCACGGGCATCGTGTTCAATGCCTGAATTCGTCCATATTCATCCTTTGAGCTAATGCGGATGTATCCTCTTTCTGAAACAGCGCGGATCTCAAATGCGATGTCAAAACTTCGATAGTTACCGCTCATGTTACGTGACACACGCTCCAAAGTCCGCTGGAGGATGCGGCCATCTTCACCGATCAGATCGACCTGGACGATCTCGCTCTCACCCGCCACAAGCATGACCTGCAAACTAATGGGAGACACCACGCTGGACATGGGTCCTGGCGAAATGAACTGAATTTGGGCAAAGTCTGTAAAGCCTGGCTCGAATGTAGGCGTGAAGGTCGGAAATGCCGTGGACGGGATCGGTGTTTCTGTTGGCAGAGAAGTCTCTGTTGGAAACGCGGTTGGGATGGATGCATTCGCAGTTTCCATGATCGCCTGACCTGTCAGCGCAACGACGGTTGGCAGGTAATCCACAGGAAAAGGCGTAGGCGTGGGACCTGTCAGTTGCGTGCAGGCAGATAAAAGTCCAAGAAGAGAAGCGAGAATTAGTATTTTAGGTTTCATAATAAAAATAAGAGACGCCCTTGCGAGAAGGGCGTCTCATTAAGTTAATCCCAATTACAGCCCGTAGATTTCGCTGTATTTCTTTGTCAGATAACGAACATAGGCGGCAGGGTCGATCTTGGAGCCTGTCACTTTTTGCACCAAAACTTGCGGGTCATATTTGTGACCGTAGATGTGGATCTTCTCATGCAGCCAATGAAGCAATTCATCAAACTTGCCTGCGCGGATCTGGTCATCCAGATTTTTGATGTCTTTGTTGATCTTCTCCCACAATTGGGCAGAAACAAGATTTCCGAGCGCATAGGTTGAGAAGTACCCGATCGAGCCGCCAGACCAATGCACGTCTTGCAAAACACCTTGCGCGTCGTTGGGCGGCGTGATGCCAAGATATTCGCGCATTTTGGTGTTCCAAATTTCAGGCAGGTCTTTGACCTTCATGGAACCATCGACCATGCCGATCTCAAGTTCGAGGCGCAGCATAATATGCAGGTTGTATGTGGCTTCATCGGCATTGACGCGGATGAGCGAAGGCTCAACTTTGTTGATAGCTTTATAGAAGGATTTTACGCTTACACCATCCAACTGGGATGGGAAGAGTTTCTTGATCTGCGGGAAGAAATGTTCCCAGAAAGGAAGGGAGCGGCCTACCAGGTTTTCCCACATGCGCGATTGTGATTCGTGCACAGCAAGAGATGTGCCGCCAGAAAGCGGTGTGCGGTCGAAGGCAGGGTTAATGCCCTGTTCGTACATGGCATGACCAGACTCGTGCATGGCGCTGAAAAGTGTGGCAAGCGGGTTATCTTTTTCAAAACGATTGGTGATGCGAACGTCATTCACGCTGAATGCCGTTTCAAATGGATGCGGTGCTTTATCCTGCCTGCCGCGATTCCAGTCATAGCCGAATCTGGTGATGATGGTTTCGCTGAAATCCCAAACTTTCTTTTCGTTATATTTCTTGTGCAGAAAGTTGTCTTTGACCTGCTTCGCAGAACTGATCTGCTTGATCAGATTCACTTGCTTTGGGCGCAGGGCATTGAAAATTTCATGCACTTCAGAGGTCTTCATGCCAGGTTCGTAATCATCGAGCAATGTGTCGTAGGGATGATCGGCGGGCGGGAAGAAGGAAACATATCTCTGCACCAACTCGACAACTTTTTCAAGATACGGTTGGAAAATGGAAAAATCGGATTTGCCTTTTGCTTCGACCCAGGCATCAAAAGCCTTAGTGGTGACGATAGCCTGCTCGGCAATAAATTCAGAAGGGACGCGTTTGGCTTTGGCATAATTTCGCGCGGCCACACGCAGCATGTCGGCTTCGTCAGAGCTTGGATCAAATTCATTTTTGAGGTCTTCGAGCAGCATACCCACTTCGTCGGAGATGAATTTCTCTTGCGCGATCTTTCCGAGTGTAGCGAGTTGTTGCCCGCGCGCTTCACCGCCTGCGGGCGGCATGCTCACGTTTTGGTCCCAGCCCAACAAACTGGCGGCAGTGCCAAGGTCTGAGACTTCACCAAGAATTTCTTTGAGTTGTTCAAATTTTCGAGACATCAGTTTCTCCTATCAATTTATGTATTTTTCATGCAATACATACAAAATGGCCTGTTCACTTTCATGCAGGCCATCCGAAACAAGAACTTTATAGTCGGTCATGTATTGATTTTATCGTAATTGAGGACGATTTGGCATCCTTCTTGAGAAGGGGTTTAATAAAAAGACAGCCGCAAGTATTGCGGCTATCTTTGGCCTTAAGGGCACTTTCGCTTGTTACCCGACCCGTCTTCCAAAATTTCAATATCAGAGCCTTCACGAATGTCCACTTGAAGTACTTCGGGTTCGCCTGCCACATCAAGATCGTAGACCGTGTAGGTGCCAGGATAAAGCCAGATCTCATTTTCTGGGTAGGCAAGCAAT
>JAVBXV010000297.1 GCA_030824405.1 Anaerolineales bacterium
GGTGGCAGGGTACTGCTGGGAGTGGGGATTATCTCGTTTGGGGTGGAGCAGGCTGAGAGCAGGGTTAGAAGCGTGAATAGAGCAGTTTTGAAAATTGCTTGACGGGTATTCATCCTTCGCATTATACTCGTCTAGATATCGGGGCGTGGCGCAGTCCGGCTAGCGCGCTTGCTTTGGGAGCAAGAGGCCGTAGGTTCGAATCCTATCGCCCCGACATGCAGAATTACAGAGACACTTATCACGGAGTTAACATCTCTGTGGTGGGTGTCTTTGTGGTTTAATGAGTGTGCTAAAATTAACCTGGAGAAAAATCATGGCTAAGAAAATTGATGGTGTGATCGAAGCTGTCCGTTATAAAAATGGACAGATCGTAATGGTGCGTGCCTATGAACGGCGTGGGGCCACGTTCTCTGATCGAGTGCTGATCGACCGTAAGGGTTTGGTCGAGAAACTGCAAAAGGGCGGACAATTTTTTACAGGTTCGCGTGAGGACTTGCTCGCCAGCACTTTTAAAACTGGCCGTGAAATTTTGCTGGTTAAGCAGGATGGCCGCGAGTGGGTTTCCACCCACGCCAATGTTTCTCATGATGAACTTGAGGAGACTCCTGTCTTTTAAGTAAGATCGAGATACTTCCATGAAGATCATTGATAAAACCCCATTGCATGATGAAAAAGGACAGCTTACCCTTGCTGGTCAGATCCAGGGCAGGCTTAAGTATGGTTTGAATTGGCCCGCAGAGTTGGAAGCTCAAAAACTGGTGATCCAGCAATTCGACCGCGTGTTGGAAAAAGGGTTTGTGCTGATCCGTAATTTCACCCTGCCTAAACTTGAGCTTGTCATTCCGATCATTTTGGTGGGGCCTGGAGGCATCACAGTTGTTCATGTGACCACTGCAAAAGGTCACATTGAGGCCAATGGAGATCAGTGGATCATTGATGGGAAACCAGCGTCCATTAACTTGTTGACCCGTGTGTCGCGCTATGCACGCGCTGTTCAAATGTATCTGGAATATCAAAAGATCAACCTGAATAATTCCACCGTGGAAGGGGCGCTGGTTGCTGTGAACCCGGGCGCGCAGATCGATTCCAACCGTCCAGTGGTTCGTGTTGTGCGAAGCGATGCGATCAAACAATTTGGCACTTCTCTATTGCAAGCTCGTCCCGTCTTTCGCAGCGATGTTGTTTTTACGATAGCAGACCGCATTGTAGAACCACATGTGCCAAGTGAAACGCCTGCTGCCGCCCCTCCAGAAGTTGTAGAAGCAGAGGAGCCAGCCTCCCGCGCACGCGCGATCTTTAATGCATCTGACGAATCTAATAATAATGGACTGAACTTTGAGTTTGATGAAAGCGCAGGAGAAGCGGCGTTTGAGTCAGATGCACCCCAATCTGCGCCAAGACCTCGAACGGGTCAACCCCGCCCCAGACAGGCTCCGCAACAAAGAAAAATGTTTGGCATGACCACGATGCAGGTAACCGTACTGGCGGTATTGCTGCTTTGCCAGATTTGTATCGTGATCGGCGCTGGTCTATTTTTGTTCACCCAATAAACCGCTTTGTTAATTCCATTTCTTTCGATCATCATCCCTGCTCATAATGAAGAGAAACGCCTGCCCAATACTTTGGAGCAGGTTTTTACATTCCTGAAAAAACAATCGTATTCTGCTGAAGTGATTGTTGTGGAAAATGGCAGCACAGATCGTACTTTTGAGATTGCAGCTGAATTTATAGAACGTCATCCTAATTTGATAGTCCTTCATGAAGAAGGGCGCGGCAAAGGCAATGCCCTGCGTCGCGGCATGTTAACTGCAAAGGGAGAGTATCGTTTTATTTGTGATGCAGATCTGTCCATGCCGATCGAAGACCTTGGAAAATTCCTGCCGCCCGCGTTGAGCGGTTTTGACGTTGCCATTGGTTCGCGCGAAGCTCTCGGCGCTGTGCGTTACAACGAACCGCTCTATCGTCATTTGGGTGGACGCGCCATCAACATGGTGATCCAACTGCTTATTTTGCCCGGTCTGCAGGATACTCAATGCGGCTTCAAATGTTTTCACGCACCAGCCGCTGAAAAATTATTCCGTCAACAAACCCTCACTGGCTGGGCCTTCGATATTGAATTGCTGTATCTTGCCCGCCGACAGAAAATGAAAATACAGGAAGTGCCAATTCGCTGGTACTTTGACGCGGATAGTAAAGTGAATGCCGTGCGGGATGCCCTGCACATGATCATCGATATTCTTCGTATTCACGCCAATGCATTGCGCGGCAAATATGAACGCAAGCCCTGACCTCTTCTTTGAAAAAAAACTCTGGCCTGTTTGCAGATTCATTGCAGGGATGGATGAAGCCGGGCGCGGCGCGCTGGCAGGCCCAGTGTGTGTGGGGACAGTTGTTTTGCCAGAAGACGAACCGCTTCTTTTCCAAACCTTGAGCGGGGTGCGTGATTCCAAACAGTTGACTCCCCGTGTGCGTCACCAACTTGCGCCGCTGATCAAAGAGATCGCCTACTCGTGGGGAATTGGTTTCGCCTCCGCAGAAGAGATCGATGCGTTGGGAATTGTCCCCGCCACACGGCTTGCCGCTTCCCGTGCACTGGAGCCGCTTTCGATCTTCCCTGATTACCTGCTGACAGATTTTCGCCTCGAACTTCCTGAATTGGATATTTCTCAAACTGCCATTGTTAAAGGAGACCAAAAGTCCCTTAGCATTGCGGCCGCTTCCATCCTCGCGAAGACAGCCCGCGATGAGCTCATGCTCGAATTGGATATTCAATATCCACAGTATGGGTTCGCGCGCCATAAAGGTTATGGTACTTTGTATCATCGCAGCAAGATCATCACCCTGGATTTTTCCCCCGTCCATAGAAAAACATTTCAAATAAAAAGAACCTAAAGAAAAATCTTTAGGTTCTTTTGTAAATTAATTTTGTGTCACTCTGTTGTCTTTGATCGTAAAAATTTATTTCTTTAAGATATTCCCGC
>JAVBXV010000018.1 GCA_030824405.1 Anaerolineales bacterium
TTTATTGATTCCACCTTTAGTAAGCCGAAATGCCGTTCACTTTCACGCGGAGGCCGTACCTGCCCTATGACGAGGTCGCCTGCGCGAAGGTCGTGTCTTCTTAACTGTGCCTGTGAAACGTATACATCCTGATCGCTAATTCGGTAATTGGTTGCACGCAGAAAGCCGATGCCTTCGCTCATTATTTCGAGAATACCGCCGCGCAGCTCAATGCCCTCCTTCTGTGCCTCCGCCTCACGGATCATCATTGCGAGGGTCTCTTTTTTCAGGCGATTTGCATTAGGAATATTAAGTGTTTTTGCCAGGGCGCGCAGTTTGGAAAGCGGTTGATTCTCTAGTTCAAGGATTTTCATGTAGTGTTCTCTTATGGGGAAATAGAATGCGAAAGAACCAGTCCCATCTGCGATGGGCCGGTGAGTTTCCTTAGGAAATTTTTAGTGATACTGGGGTTACAGTCAAGGTTATCGTTTGCTCTCCACACGCAAAAAATCAGTGTGGTGTATTCAGAAGTTAATTGTCAAACATCTGGGGAAGTTGCATTATTATAGCACGCACAGTTAAGGCATGCAAGCAAATCAAAATTAAGTTTCCTAATCGAGTATACGATTTTGTAAATTGAGCAAACGCTGGTACAGACCGTCTGTTTTTGCCAGCTCAGAATGTGTGCCGCGCTCCACGATCTGGCCGTGATTCATCACGAGGATTTCATCCACATTTTCCATCCCCACCAGGCGGTGGGTGATGAGCAGGGAGGTCTTGCGTTTCATCAGCGCGAACAAAGTTTCGAGCACCTGTTTTTCGGTGAGCGGGTCAAGGTTGGCGGTGGGTTCATCCAATATCAAAATTGGCGCGTCTTTGATGATCGCGCGTGCAATCGCCAGCCGCTGGCGTTCGCCGCCTGAAAGCCGCAGTCCCTGTTCACCGATCATCGTGTCGTAGCCTTTTGGCAGGCTCAAAATAAAGTCGTGGATCTGTGCAGATTTACAAGCCGCTTCAACTTCTTCTTTTGTGACTTTTCTACGGGCGAAACGCAGATTTTCATAAATGGATGTATTAAAGAAATACGTATTCTGGGACACAAGACCGATTCTTTCCCGTATCTGATCCTGATTCAGCTCTTTGAGAGAGTCCCCGCTGAGAGTGATATCTCCCGAGCTGTACTCCCAGAATCTGAGCAAAAGATTGGCAAGCGTTGATTTCCCCGCACCGCTTGGCCCAACGATGGCAATAGACTTGCCTTGTTGAACGTTGAACGTTACACGTTGCAAAGCAGGCGTGGATTGATTGGGGTAGGTGAAGGTGAGGTTCGAAAATTCGATATTCGATGCTCGTTCATCGATTTTCGCGTATTGAATATTGTCCTTAATTTCTGGCTCCGTATCCACCACTTCAAATAATCTGCGCGCGGCTTCACGGGAGGAGTTCCACATTTGGGCGGCGAGCGGGAGCGGGGTGACGGCTTCGAAGGAAGCGAAAGTTAGCAGAGTTAATGAGGCAAGCATCGGGCCAGCGAGATTACCATCGGTCACTTGAGGAATGCAGAGAAAGAGAACCATCCACATGCCGAGGTTGGTGAGCAGGGTGGATAATCCCGCGTGGAAACCTGTCACACGCGCCATGCGGCGTTGAGCGTTGCCGTAGTCGAGGCCGTTGGATGCGATTTGATTCAGGCGTTCGTCCGCGTGGCCGTAGGCGAGCAGATCGGCCATGCCTTGGATTCCGTCCACGAGGCGGGTGTGTAAATCTCCGCGCAGGGTGATGGTTTGTTCGGCGGGTTTGCGGCTGATGATCTGCGCAAGGATCGGGAGCACAATACCGAGGCTGAGGAAAAATATCAGGAAAACAGGAGCAAGTATCGGGTAGAAAGATGCGAGAAATATCGATGTGAAAATGCCGACGATGGCAGCGGTCAATGGAGGAGAGACAACTCGAACGTAGAAATTTTCCAGAGTTTCCACATCACCGATGATGCGGGCGAGAAGGTCACCCGCGCGAAATTCCATCAGGCGGGCGGGGGCAAGGGGTTCGAGTTTTTCGTAGAACCAAACGCGCAGGCGCGAGAGCAGACGGAAGGTGACATCGTGTGAGACGAGGCGTTCGAGGTAGCGGAAGATGCCGCGCGTGATGCCGAAGAGGCGCGTGCCAACGACGGAGACGCCGAGATCCGCGACGGAGGTTGCGATGGCGGCCGTGGATATGAGCCATGCGGATGTGCCCATGAGTGCGATGCTGGAGCCGATGGTGATGGAGCCGATGAGAACGGAGAGCGCGACGCGATGCCAGTTGCCTTTGAGGAATTGCAGGAGGCGCGGAAGAACTGGTAATTGGTAATTAGTAATTGGTGATTGGTGATTGGGCGTGCTGTCAAAGGTCGAAGGTCGAAGGTTGGAAGATTCGGATGGTGTGGTACTGACCTTTGACTTTTGACCCTTCGACAGGCTCAGGGCAGGCTCTTCGACGTTTTTATAGGTTCTGACCATGCTCGCATACATGCCATTGCTTGCAAGCATCTCTCTATGCGTGCCTTGTTCGATGATGCGGCCTTCATCGAGAACGATGATCTGGTCGGATTGGAAGATGGTGTTGAGGCGATGCGCAATGGTAAGGACGGTGCGGCCTTGCATTAATCTGCGTGTGGATTCTTCGAGCAGAGATTCGGTTTCGGGGTCGAGGCTGGATGTGGGTTCGTCGAGAATCAAGATGGGCGCGTCTTTGAGGAAGGCGCGCGCGAGGGCCACGCGTTGGGCTTGTCCGCTGGAAAGGCGCGCTCCGCTTTCACCGACGATGGTTTCATATTTATCTGGAAGCGAGTCGATAAACTTGTGCAGATGCGCGGCTTGCGCGGCGATGATGATCTCTTCATGAGTTGCGTCCGCTTTGCCGATGCGGATGTTGGCGGCAATAGTGTCGTGGAAGAGGTGCGGGCGTTGGGGAACCCAGGCGATGGAATGATGAATTGAGGAAGGAAGTTGGGAA